>CAXFJI010000276.1:0-4199 GCA_964003275.1 uncultured Planctomycetaceae bacterium | reverse complement strand
ACAATTTTTCAATGGATCGACAACCGAGATGACATTGATGGCCTTGATAAAACTCGCCTCTGTGTTGTTGGTTGTGGTGATGGAGCAACAATTGGCACGCTGTGGACAGTTGCTGATGCTTCTTGGCCAGCGATAACGAGTGGAACTCAAGGAGGTTATGTAAAAGCGATCGCCCTTATTAGTCCGTCACTGACTGCGAAATCAGGAGTGACCATGCTTCCAGCGTTGAAAACAAACCTTTTTCGAGGGTCACTTCCAATTCTGCTACTTTCAGGAAGCGGTGACCGAGATGCTCGTCGACTGACTGACCAACTCATACAAATCCGTCCAAAACAATGGATGATTCGAGGCCCTGGCAGTAAGAAAGATCAAGCAGAGGAGGTTGAGTCGGCATCTGACGCGTCTGTCATCTGCATGCAACTTAACACGTCAGTGGCTGCTGATGAATTAGCCGGTGATGCTTCTGCAAAAGTACCCTCACTCGTTGCTACATTTTTCGACATGGCACTCAAACGGTGATATCGACAACCTCTCACCGTAACTCTTTTCAGCAGCAAAATGATCAACCATCGTGCGATCGTTCAAGCCATGGTGACGGATTCTTATTTGACTCTTTTTGAATTGTCTCAACAGGCCGTCGTTTCATTCCTGGACTTGGCTCGATCAGCGATAATGCGCCTGACGGTGAAGCAGCCTGAATTGTCCATGGGGGAGGAATTCTGAGGGACAGTCCAATTTCAAGAATATCCGGCTGCTGAATACGGTCACGGTTAGCTGCGAGTATTGCAGATGCAGCATGCGGGTGCCCATATATCTGTATTGAGATTGATGTGAGGTCATCACCATCCCGCACAACATACAGGTGAGGTACCGAGTGTACTTGCATATCTGACTCATAACTTGCTTGCATCGACGGCCGAACTGTCCAGCCAGGAGCTAGTGGTGGTGGGCCATTGGCATCCAGAAGTGGAGGAGGCGGCAGAGCAAGAGTCGAACGGTATGACGCATCAAGATTTGGTGCCGCATTGGAATAAACCTTTGGCCGCGCTGGCATCTCTGCTGGAGGTGAGAGCGGTAGGGCAGGAGGCGTTACTGAAATAACAGGGGCATCCTGAGTTTGAAAATATTGATGCGTAGACGGCCCCTCTAGCACCTTTGTCTTTGAGTCCTGAATGACATGATTAATAACTGTCGATGATTCACATGGCAGGCTGCTTCTTTCAAGACCTTGTTTCTCAAACACCTCCCTTTCCTTGACTGATCCAACGAGTGGAGCAAGCACAGCAACTCCACCAACAAGAGCTGTCATACCACCTACGAATCGTATTGCTTGGACTACGCGTGACACAGTTTCATAATCTCCTTTATGAAACTATGACACCATCTGACTCCGACCGCCCAGCAACATTAATAAGGAACTGTTTTTTCTTTCCCCCCGGCTTGATCATTCGCACAAGCACGAATAATCGATACGATCAGGAAGTATAGAAAAACTGATTACAGCACCTCTTGCCATTACAATTCGGACCTTAGGACACCGTTTGCGGGGTCGTTTTCCGAACCACAGACGTAGCCTCTCCAGCCCGAGACTGAAGCCAAAGAACGATTGGAGCAGCAATGAAAATGGTACTGTATGTACCAGCCACGATACCGATGAGGATGGTAAATGCAAAAGCATGAATGCCCTGACCGCCAACACTATAGAGAATCAACGCAGCCAACAGGGCAGTACCGGATGTGAGAATCGTACGACTTAATGTCTGATTCACAGCCCGGTCTACCATCTCGGACGTAACAAACGAACTTTTACCACGAATTTCACGAAGGCGGTCAAATATCACAATCGTATCATTGATTGAAAAACCCACGATTGTCAGCAGCGCCGCAACAACATCAAGGCTGATTTTGAAATCATCAACCAAGGCCCAGCCGAGAAATGGTGAGACCGAAGTACTCAGTGCCAAACAACCAATCGCAACTAAAACGTCATGTGCAAGTGCGACGACAGCCGCCAAGCCGAATGCCACATTTTGAAAGCGCACCCAGACATAAAGCACAATCATGACGAGGCTTGTCAGCAATGCGTACAAAGCAGTTATCTTGGTATTGCCTGCTACTTTTCCTCCAATTTCATTTGCTGAAAGATAAATTGGAGTATCGCGCAGTTTCTTGGCAACCCTCTCGAGCACGCTTCGAGTTGCCTCTTCTTCTAACGACGTTGCCAGTGTCCAAGTGCGATACGGCTTTGTGCGGCTCGTCATGCCATCCGCAGTCACTTCAAATGGGGCATCAGCAAATCCCTCTGAACGCATAGCCATTTCTATCTCTTCTTTCAGGGCTGGCATGGTGATCTTCTGGGGAAAATCAAGCACAGCTTCTGTGGACAGACTGACAGGTGTTACAAGGGGACTGGTGTCACCAGGATCATCTTGACTTTTCTCATCTGCTGGAGAGGACTTAACATCTTTTGACTTTGAAGTGATATCACGAAAACCCATGTCATACGTAGCAAGCCGCCCTGGAAATGCTGCCTTCAATGTCTCTTCCACTTCATTGCCGTCCTGTGGCGACTCATCTCGCAAAGATGTATCAATCTTATAACGGGTATCAGGAGGCGCATCACTACTGGTCACTGCGCTCACTGCCACATCCGGAAGCCCTGAAACAGCCTGTCGTACTCCTGCGATATCCAGTGGTTGATCAGGCTTAAACGCAACCTGAACACTCGTGCCACCGGTAAAATCAATATCAAAAAGCCCCTGGCCTCGCTGCCAAGCAGCAGCCAAACCCAACGCAACGAATAAGACAGAACCAACGATTGCTGGCTGCATCCAGCGAACAAACCTAAGATCCGTACGGCCAAACATTCTGGCCATCGATAACTTCGTGAGCCATCGATTTCTCTCAGCAAGATCGAACACAACCCGAGAACAAAACACTGCTGTAAATATATTTAGTGAAAGGCCAAGGATAAGCGTTACAGCAAATCCTTTGAGTTGATCTGTGCCGATGGTAAACAAAACAATGCCCGTGATGAGCGTTGTGAGATTGGAATCCACAATTGTAGAAAAGGCTCGCTGAAAGCCATTTCGGATTGCCATTCTCACCGAGGCGCCACGATCCAGTTCCTCTCGCATTCGCTCATAAATCAAAACATTTGCATCAACAGCCATTCCCACTGAAAGCACCAAACCAGCGAGTCCAGCAAGTGTGAAGGCAGCCTTAATCGAAATCATCAGTGCCAAAACAAGTACGATGTTCAGCAGCACCGCAAGGTCTGCAACAATACCGGAAAATCGGTAGTACATGAGCATAAATGTGAGAACAACGATTGTGGCAAGAAGTATGGCTCTCGCACCTGAACGAATCGTGTCAGCCCCCAATTGCGGACTAATTTTCTGCTCGCTGATTGGCTCGCTATAGAGTGCCGCAGGAAGACTTCCGGCATTCAGAACACCAACAAGAAATTCCACGTCTTCTTGCTTGAAACTTCCCGTAATCTGTCCATCACTAGAAATAGTACTCCTAATTGTTGGGGCAGAAAGCAACGTGTCATCCAGAACAATTCCAAGGCGGCTCGTGAGCTGATTGGCTGGGTCAGGAAGATTCTGGCCGGTCAGTGTCCCAAACAGGGCTGAACCAGCTGAGTTAAATGAAAAATTCACACACGGCTGTAAATTCTGGTCGTAACTCGCCGTCGCACGTGTGAGAAATCCACCTGTAACGTTAAAACGATCAAGTACAACTAACACCTCTATTCTTCCGTCAGATGTCGTTCGTGTAACAAGCCCTTGATCTCCTGAACCCATTTTGGCTGAGTCAAGCTCAACCCATTGACCCATTGGTCTTTTTCCGTCCGTAATTATTGTTCCCGGCGAGTTGGTAGCCAAGGTAATCAACTGCTTGTGGCGCGGGTCATTATTATTGGCTGTGATCCGAAACTCGAGAACACCCGCACTAGATACGACCCGTTTGATAAGATCAATTTCTGCTTGATCGACATCCGGAACAATCACTTCAAGCTGATCAAGGCCATAGCGGCGCACCGTTACTTCTTTTTGTCCACCTGGGTTAACACGACGACTCACGGCAGCGACCAATTTATCCATGTCGACTGGCTGGACATTCTCACCGTCTTCTTTCTCTAACTCCTCGCGCTTTGAAGCATCTACCTCATAGACAAGAATGACGCCGCCCTT
>CAXFJI010000275.1:0-4203 GCA_964003275.1 uncultured Planctomycetaceae bacterium | reverse complement strand
AAGGACGCCCCGCAACGAATCCATTGATTGTTCACGTTGCCGATAAAGAAATGGTTAAGACGCTTGCCGCGGACTGGCCGGATACCGCTGATGCAATTGCCTCACACTTTTGGCCAGGACCAGCAACAATCGTGGTTCCCAAAAAAAAAATTGTGCCTGATAATGTGACAGCTGGTGGCTCAACTGTTGCTCTTCGTTGTCCTGATCATCGAATCATGCAATGGATCATTAATCAATCTGGGTATCCACTTGCAGCCCCAAGCGCAAATCGCTCGGAATCACTCTCACCGACATGCGCAAGTCATGTACTTGAAAGCCTGAGGCATCGTGTCGACCTCATTCTTGACGGTGGCCAATGTGTCCATGGCATTGAATCAACGGTGATTGACTGTACCGCAACACCCTTTCAGATATTACGTCCAGGCCCCATTGATCGAGAACATCTTGAGTCGATCCTCGGTGAGACTGTAACGGTGAATGGGCAATCCATCGACATGCATCAGACACAAACTCGCTCGCCAGGGCTCCACGCACGTCACTATGCACCCAAAACCCCTCTGGAATTGACTACGGATGCTGCAAGCCGAGTCAAAGAGTTACTTGAAGCCGGGAGCCGCATCGCTTGGATGACGTCACACATAGACGATCCTGTCACTCGTTCGCTCGCTTCGTCACATAACGTACTTGTAATTCCTGTTCCCAAGACACCCAACGCTTTTGCAGCAATGCTCTATGCGACTCTGCATGCCATTGATAAGCGTGAACTCGATCGAATCATTTGCGACGACCCACCTCATACTCATTCATGGGAAGCCATTCGCGATCGTCTTTCAAGGGCAGCAACGGTGGTGGACTCCTGATATTCAGGATTCTCTATTCACAAACGAGTTGCATGCGAATGACTATTAGGCAGCTTTTCCCAAAATATCACGGAACGCGGACTCGATCTCGGGATAGTTAAATGTGAAGCCCGAATCAGTGGCAACCTTCGGTATAACACGTTGCGAATCAAAAAGAATCTGAGCAAATTCACCAAAGAGAATACGGAGACCAATATACGGGGCAGGCATAAAAGCAGGCCGGTGCAATTGGCGACCAAGGGCTTTCGTAAACTCACTATTCCGCACTGGGTGAGGCCCGACTGCATTCATTGGACCATGTATCGAACCAGTTTCTGCAGCATGTACATACAACCTCGCAAGATCAGACACATGCACCCACGGCATCCATTGTTTGCCGCTACCGAGAGGACCACCAAGCCCCAACCTGAAAGGCGTAAGCATCTTGGACAATGCCCCTCCATGCGAACCAAGCACAATCCCGGTACGTGCGGACACTACCCGCACCCCGTGCTGTTGGGCGGCCATTGCCTCACGTTCCCACTCTACGCACACGTCAGCAAGAAAGTTATCAGCTGGCTGCGCTGACTCTGTAAGTTCTTCATCTCCTCGATCACCATAAAAACCAACTGCTGAAGCAGACACTAGTATTGCTGGCTTTTGAGACGATTGCGACATTCCTTGCACCACATGACGAGTCCCAAGAATGCGACTATCTCGAATGCGAGATTTTTTCTCCTTTGTCCAACGCCCCTCAGCGACGGATTCACCCGCCAAATGAAACACAACATCGACCCCATCAAGAGCTTCTGGTGGCAACGGATCTTTCATGGGGTTCCACTTATAAATCGGACCGGCCAAATTCCCAAGAAGGTGTCTGGCTCGATCTGGGGAACGCGTTACAACTGCTGGATTATCAAGGAGACGCAAGAGCCAAGGACCAACAAAACCAGTAGCACCAGTAACTAGAGCCTTCATAGCAAGTCTTTCCAGGAAAAGTTGTGATACGTCCGTCATTTACTTCGAGGTTCAAACTATAGTCAGACTCATCACTATAGACTGTCATCTCCTCTCGCCAAACTACGCCCGTGATTCGCTTCAAAACAGCAAGTTTACTTCGCCGAGATTTATTCGTCTCTACCGCTGATGCAACGGCATACAGCGTCATGATCGGCTGTGGAGAGATTTTTTTTCCAGCCTTTGTCCTTGCTCTCGGATTAGGACCAGTTGCCGCCGGACTGATCCCGAGCCTGTCGATTCTCATTGCAGCACTCGTACAACTTATTACGCCGGTAGCTGTCAATCGCCTCGGCAGCAATCGGCTCTGGGTCATTGGTTGCACGACCATTCAATCAGCCAGCTTTCTTCCGCTTATTTTCTGGGCCATTCAGGGAAAGGCATCCTTTAGCCATCTCTTGGTTGTCACGAGTATCTATTGGTCAGCAGGCATGGCAGGTGTGCCTGCTTGGAATACATGGATGGGGGTACTTATTCCTGCGCAGATCCGTGCAGCCTACTTTGCGCAGCGGAACAGACTTGCTCAACTGGCAACGCTCATCGGATTTTTGATGGCTGGCCTTGCACTTCAGGTCGCCGAACAATTCGACATTATTCTTCCTGTATTTGCTTGTCTTTTTGCAGTGGCATCGGTCAGTCGTACTATTTCAACACTATGCCTGCTAGCATGTCGTGAAGTTTCGCCTCGCTTGTCTGACAACAGGCACCAGAGTCCAAAAACAATACAAAGCCATGTGGAAGGCAATCTTCTACGCCAACTCTGGAAAAAAACTGGTGCCATCGTGCACTCACCAGCTGGGGCACTCATGGCCTTTCTGTGGGCTTTTGCTTTTTCCGCTCAGTTGTGTGCACCGTATTTCACACCATACATGCTCGACAATCAGCAATTTTCTTATGCGGCTTATATGATGGTCGTTGGAACAGGCCTGCTGGCAAAGGCTAGCGCCATGCCTGTTTTTGGAAATCTTGGAAAAAAGATAGGCTCCGATCGACTTCTGAGGCTTGGTGCGATCAGCATTATTCCTCTTTCATCATTATGGTTATTCTCATCAAACGTTGTGTACCTGATGGGTGTACAGGTAATGGCAGGCATTTTTTGGGCTTGCTATGAACTCGCAACATCCCTTCTTTTTTTCGAGGCTGTGCACCACCGAGAACGTACAGGAGTCGTTACAATTCACAATCTCGGGCTATCGTTAGCAACACTTGCAGGTGCTGCCACAGGTGGCACGGTCCTAAGATGGCTTGGAGAAAACCAGTCTGCATACTTTGCCGTTTTTATACTCTCAGGAGTATTTCGACTGACGACGATGCCCCTCCTTTTAAGAGTCCGAACTCACCCCAAAAGGTTGAATTCCTAACCTCTCACGCTCTGCTAAGTTGATGGCATCAATGCTTCATGCTTCAGGCTATCAAGAAATGTTCGTGCCTGCCCGTACGGTCCCGCTGGATACTTATCAACGTGTTCTTTCAATGCATCCGTAAATTTTGAAACCGTTGTCTGGATGTCCTGCAAATCACCGAAACTTACGCTTCCACCTGAAGACGCTCTCTTTGCAAACATTTCATCGAGTTCATCTCGGTAAGGCTTGAAGAGATCATCCTGTAGCACAAGCGGATACTGAATGTGACCAGTAACTGGATCGAGTTGCGTAGAGATGAGCCGTGGAGGCGCTCCCATCGCTGCCATACGAATTGCCTGATCATGAGTAATTTGTGGACCATTTTCTGCGGCTCTGGCCTCACGATTCGTTTTTCGCATATCGAAATAGGTATCCGTCCATTTCTGTCTATTATCGATTTGTTTTGTTTTTACGTCCTCCCAGTTTTTGGCTGCTTCTGAATTCTGAATAGCCTGAAATCCCTGCGCACGCATCGTTTCTGACATGCCATATGATGCAGCCTGACCTGCCGTTGATGCAAACCCTCCACGATTGTATCCAAAACCTCCTCCAAAGCCTCCCCATTGAGCAAGAACTGGCATGCACAAGGCCGAAGCCAGAAAGACTGATGCAACCGAATATCGCAAACCATCTCTCACAGAATTATTTCTACTTTTTAAAAATAGTGAGAAGTATTCCATAAAAAGCCTCTTTTTGAGAAAACGCAATCACAAAATCGGTTGAGAACAAATTTCGTCCAACTGGACTATGCACTGAAACTTCATTGGCAAGTATACTTCAAAAGATCAGATCGGGCGATGTTGGTTTAGTAGACTGTTCAACCAATAGGGTCCCGATAGTGAGAAAGAGGCCTTTTGACATTTTTGGGTAATTTAAGTGAGGACTACAGGTATGAATCGTCGCCTAATGGCCAAACTGGACCATTTTCTGCGGCTCTGGCCTCA
>CAXFJI010000274.1:0-4210 GCA_964003275.1 uncultured Planctomycetaceae bacterium | reverse complement strand
ACCTTTTCCGGAAATTCGCTCACTTGATGGAAGGTCGGCCCCCTCGTCAGAGGAATCAAGAGAACGAGTAATATTTCGTTGGCGCCTTCGACTGGATCGATTTTTTCGGAAGTCAACACGACGTTTTTCACGACGACCATGACCATCAGCTTTGCGGAGAGGGCTTCTTCTTGGAAAAAACGACATAAGTCTGAATCCACGAGCCTTCAAGAATAAATGTGCTCAGCGGCCATGGCGGTGTCTCCCTCTTCTCGATTTTGATTCGAGTCCAGCACTTTCCAAGAGTGATTTTCCAAAAATATCTTTTCGATCTGAGATTTCCATAGCTGTTTGAACAGCCCCAAGGCTAGCTGGCTCATAACGGATTTGAAAGACATGCCGTGCAATTGACAACTTGTCGTCAGGAATGAGTCGTTGTTTTTTTACTCGTTCACCATTTACTTTTGTGCCATTCCGGCTGTTGAGGTCATTGACATACCAGTACCCTTCGACAAGTTCTAATTCACAATGGTTGCCAGAGACATTTGGGAAACGGAGGACAATGTCAGAACTTTCCCGTCGTCCTACAAGAAGGATAACTTTGAGAAGGGGGATTGGATCCCCGCCACCGACAG
Source organism: uncultured Planctomycetaceae bacterium (assembly GCA_964003275.1). Lineage (GTDB taxonomy): Bacteria > Planctomycetota > Planctomycetia > Pirellulales > UBA1268 > CACORA01. The sequence goes on along the minus strand of CAXFJI010000274.1, from coordinate 3,596 downwards.
GGTGAAGTTCACCGTACATAAGAATGAGTTCACATAGGGGGACAATACAATATTATACAGAAACTCCATTCAATCTACGTATCGATCTGAAAACTCCTTATTTTTGACCAAAAGTTCATTATTTCAGTGTACACTGATGGTGTGAGTTGTCGCGATACGTAGTACTGGAGTGGATTGGACGATTGTCGGTAGATTGGTGTTCTCACCTGTCTGCGGGAGGAAAGTCCGGGCTCCATAGGACATGATGGTGGGTAATACCCACCGGCCGAGAGGTCAGGGAAAGTGCAACAGAAAATAAACCGCCAGAAGGGTGACCGTCTGGTAAGGGTGAAACGGTGAGGTAAGAGCTCACCAGCAGGTCGGGAAACCGACTTGGCTTGGCAAACCCCATCAGGAGCAAAGCTAAGCAGAAAGGATGTCGTCACTTTGGCGGGACGTGGTGGTCCGTCGCGTTTGACTTTCGGGTAGGCTGCTTGAAGCGGCGAGCAATCGTCGCCCTAGATAAATAATCGTCACTGAACGGGGTTTCTCGTTCAGGTACAGAACCCGGCTTACAGATCCGCTCCAGTGCTACGCCCGTGGTTTCGTGGCCATCCGTGGCCGTCGAAACCGTGCCGGACTCATGCCGGAACATGGCGTCACATCCATTGACGTAGGAAACATCTGTTTTCCATAAGGTGCGAGTTTTATGGCCCTAGTTTGAGGTTGAATTGGAAAGGTTTTCGCGTGCTTGTTCATCAATGAGTTTCATGAGTTTTGAGATGCAGAGGGTATTGATGCTGACTCGCATCTGCTCTGCTTCGACTTTGAGTGTTTCATGAAGTGATTTGGGCATTCGCACAGTCACTACCCGCTGAGATTCGCGAGGTGCAGGTGACTCTCTCTGTTTTGTTCTGAGGTGATCAAGCATTTCGCGTATGCGGGCATATTCTGGCGAGCACTCAAAGCGGACCAGGTCGTCTGGGTTTATGAATGTCCGTCTGACGATGCCGTCCACGCCCAAAACCTCACGAAAAAAGACGACCCATTCAGGATCCATGCTGTACAGTCGCTCAGCCACCTCTAGAACCGTAGTAGAGGCCAGTTGCTTTCCCCCAGCTGGTAACGTCTTTGTTGCCATATTTTGCTAGTTGCCCAAACCGGGCATCTCCTTCTTCGCTGCAATAACGGGTTTTCTCATGGGGCAGAACATTTGCCCTTACGTCAAACACTATGGGGTTCGAGTCAAGCTGCAGCGTTAAGTGCTTTCATTGCAGTGACTTAGGGCAGATTGATAGCACTCGACTTCTTTTTGGGCAGCAGTGCCCTCGATTCAGGCAGGCCTGCTGCTGCGCAAAAAGCAGGCAGTCGGCTGGTTTCTCATCCTGCCAGGTGTCCTGTTCAGGAAAGACTATTTTTTAGCCTGAAAAGTTTCTGCGACGGTTTTTTCGAGGTGCTGTGCAACCGTTTCAGTGATTGCTGAACCTGTTACTTTTTCAAGTCCTTGCCACCCTGGCACTCCATTTACTTCAAGGACAACAACGCCTCCATCCGGTGTTGGGAGAAGGTCAACACCCGCTATGTCAGTTCCTACGGCGTAAGCTGCCTTTCTTGCGTAGTCAATCCATTCTTGCGGTGCAGTAAAGGCCTCAGCTGTTCCTCCGCATGCGAGGTTCGTTCTCCATTCTCCTGGCGCTGCACGCCTTCGCATGGCAAAATGATGAGGTCCTGCCAGCATGATCCGGACATCCCACCCCTGGTGAGCAATATGTTCCTGAATAAAGAAGATGCCTCCTTGGATTCTGTGTGCGACAGCATTACGAGTGAGTTCTTGGACATCATGAACAGATGTGAGCCTTATAAGACCTCGTCCTTGGGATCCAAATAATGGTTTTAAGACGCAGTCTCCATCAAATTGCTCCCAGGCATGTTGAATTGCATCAGTTCCCTGAACGACTCGTGTCATTGGCACGCAAAGCCCATGTTTTTTCAAATGACATAACGACAAATGTTTATCAATGGAGATTTCCAGGGACCGAGGGGTGTTGATCACAATTTTACCTTGGTCAGCAAAGCGACTGAGAAGATTCATGCGGAAAATGACTTCTTCGAGTCGGTGTGTAGGATGCATGCTTCCAGGCATGCTCCGAACGACAATAAGTTCAGCATCATTAACGACTGAGGGTCCAAAGTCCTCTGACGAGGCATTGGGAAGTCCAATGTCCGTGGAAAGATGAAGCCATGGCACAACCGTGACGCAGTGCCCCCGTTTTCTCAAGGCATGTGTGAGGCTTGTCACATGCCACCCTGTTGTCTGGCCTACAATTACAATTTGATGATTGCTCACCAATCTTCTCCATACGAATATCAACCGATTGCTAAAAATGATTTTTCAACGATCGTTGGTGCAAGTTCTCCGAAACTGTGCATGGAGCCTGTATCAACATTCACAAAATCAATCACAGCAGGAGCAAAAAGTGATGGATCAATGTTGTAAAAGTCCCCCCCAGCGTTCTTGAAAATTTCACAAAAAAGCATGCCGTAATCAGGAGATGCTTGACTCACGGCTCGAGGGCCAATTTCAATGAGACTTGCATCATCACCTGTTACATTCAAGACAACATGGCCTCCATAGAGAATCGCATCATTACTTCTTCCGATGGCAGTGATATTTTCTTGGGGGATAGGGGCCAGTGGGGCAGTTCCTGATCCGGCCACTATGCGATTCAGGTCAAATCCCAAGTCATGAAGTTTATGGATTGCAGTTTCTACTGAACGAGCAGTGACCTGCAACATGCCAGCTTGGCTTGCAGTTTTTGCAACAAGGAGGATGAGATTGTGAGGTGACACGTGGGCATCGTCTGCAAGTTGTTGACAGACGCGTTTGGTCGGAAGTGTATCTGATTCAATGACACCAACAGCCAACTTCGTTTTCTCGCAGTGACCAATCAAGCCGAAAAGCTCTTCTTTCCCAATTGCCGCACGGATTGGTCCACTCGTCATCGCAAAGTAACCATCATGATCGATTTTCCAGCCGGCATATTGCGCTGCAAGGCATGCTGTGACAGGGGAGGTACTGTCAACTGAGATGATTTTCCAAGCGTCAGTCGGTGATGTGCATGTTGAGTCGTGTTGGGAAGATATGTGTACGTTCCCCAGCCCAGCCATCGCTGCTCGTGCCATGAAAAGGCCAGCATCTATGCTGCCAGTGGAGAGGATTCCACAATCTATGACACGTGTGCCACCAACGTTATTAACTGAAATGGAATAGTGCTCAGGATGTGCGAAGAGTGGTTCAATAACCAAAAAGGCGGAATCATTAAGTGACATACGGGTATTTCCAAAATGAGGTATTCTACTCTAATCATGCTCCCGCAGGTTCTGAACGGCAACGCCTTATGCCAGTGATCGAAAGAAGAAGCACATGCTCAAATGAAGTGGGTCTGCAATGCCAAGTCTGACAGTTGAAAACTACGTAAAAACAATCTTCCAGATTAGTAATCGTCAACATGGTGAACCTGCAAGTACCGGGCAGATTGCATCAGCACTTGGAGTCTTACCCGGAACAGTTACCAGTATGCTGAAAACCCTAGACGCAGCTCGTCTGGCAACGCATA
>CAXFJI010000273.1:0-4282 GCA_964003275.1 uncultured Planctomycetaceae bacterium | reverse complement strand
AGGTGACGAACGCTGGCACCTCAACGGCCTCTGCTGATCTTACTGTTCAACTTCCAGATGCCATCGGCGATGCAACATGGGCGGCGCTTTATGATGGTGGTGCAACGGGACCCGTGATCGGTGCCGCTGGTCCAGTTGCCTCGCTGACACTCCCGGCAGGCTCTTCAGCACTGTTTGAACTGTATGGAAAAATTGCATCCGATGCCGAAGGTGAGATTGCCGTTTCAGGGCAATTGGTGGAAGGCACAAACACCATCCTTGCTGGCGATACAGATCAGGTGCTCCCCGATCTAGTTGCTGTCAGTGACAGTGTTGGATGGTATAGCACACCCGAAGTCAAGCTTGTCGATGCTCAGACAGGTGACGTTGTTCATACCTTCAATGCCTTTGAGGAAGGGTTTCGAGGAGGCGTGGAGACAGCAGTCGCTGACCTGAATGGTGATGGCCATCATGATGTCGTTGTGGCGTCTGGCCGAGGTCGCGTCGCCGAAGTAAAAGTCTTTTCGTTGAATACCGAAACGAATCAATATGAAGAGGTATCGAGTTTCCGTCCATTTGAAGACACCTATAGCGGTGGCTTGAGTCTGGCTGTCGCTGATTTCAATGGTGATGGTCAGAAAGACATTGCGGTATCCAAGGCAATGGGGAATGGTCAAATTGCAGTATTCTTTGGTGATGGGAGTCGAGATTTTTCTGGCCGTGATGCAGACATCAGTTTTGTACCCGTAGCCTCAAATGTTCTTGGAGGCACCAGGATCGCTGCCGCTGACTTAGGCGTGTATTCCGGAGGAAGCACACAAGATGCAGACCAGCAAGATGGAAGAGATGAACTGATCATGGCAACGGGGCCAACAGTCTCTGCACTGGTTCGAACCTATGACTTGAGTAGTGGGACACCTGTCGTACTGAATTCAATCAGTCCCTTTGATGCAGACTTAAAGGGTGGTGTTTCGATCACAACAGGGCGATATGATGCCGACAGTATTCCAGAGATTGTTGTGACGGCTGGACGCAAAGGAAATGCAGCAACAAAAGTGATCAGTGCAAAGGGTGGCACCACAAGCACCTTGGTTGAGTTGAGTGGGAATACTCTTGCGGAGGGAGCTTCTGTTCAAAGTCTTCGCACTCCAAGAATAGCCTTGGCGGATGGCAATGGCGATGGTCGGTTTGACACGCTGTTGGCTTCTCAGGGATCACCAGATGTGAATGGTAATGCTGCCTTGAGTCGATTCACGCTGGATGAATCAGGCGTGACACGTGACCAATCATCCGTTCTTGCAGCCGCATTTTCTTCACTCGGATCATCACTTGTTTCTGTTCCACTACAGGTGATCAACCCGGCCTACACGACCACATCAACAGGACTTCGATATCGAGATATTCAGGTCGGGACCGGCAATCAGCCTGCATCATCGTCTGATTCAGTGACCGTCAATTATGAGGGTTGGCTTTTGGATGGCACACGTTTTGATGGAAATGACAATATTTCATTCCCTCTCAATGGTGTGATCGCAGGCTGGACGGAAGGTCTCTCCACGATGCGTGAAGGTGGTATTCGAGAACTATACATTCCATCGGATCTTGCCTATGGAGATTCAGGAACAGGCTCCATTCCAGGCGGCGCAACACTTGTTTTCCGAGTTGAATTGCTTGGCATTAATGGCAGTACCTTTCGTCCCCCACTCGTACCAAGTTAGTGCCTTTCTACCAACGGCCTTCAAAGCCGAAGTTGACACCGTGTAAGAACACGTTGCCACCTGGATCAAGCCCGGTGCCGGATGCAAGGGTTGTTGAGAAATCAAATTGATCCGGTGCTGGTGCGATGCCTGACAGCCAGATGAGGTTATAGCCAATGCGCAATCCCCAAGTGTCAGTGATCCGGCGAACAAGTGAGTAATTGAGATCAGTGACAAAACCAACCTCACCATCCCTGCGACTTCGGCCACTACGAATGGGTGTCTGCGTGAGGGTTTCGACAATCGGATCCTGTGACTGCGTCAGGTAGGCTCCTCCAAGCACGACCTTCGCCCATCCTTCCAGTGCCCAGTTGTCCCATTCCATGCGGCCTCGACGACCGACCTGCACGCCAAAAATATTTGACGATGTTTGGAGGGAGTAGGTTGAAGGCAGGGGTGTACGGCCGGAGTATGACATGGTGGCAGCGTCTTCAAGTCCAACCCATCGAAAGCCAACAAGCCAGTCAAAGGTACCACGTCGGTAGTTGCTGCATCGTTGCCATGGGTACTTTGCATGGCGGTGGTGCCTGCTGGTACAGGACCGCCAAAGAATATTGGATTCCACTGAGTTCAGTGTGGAGAGGTAGGAGGCTCGCGCAGCCGTTTGATCCTCAAAGTCTCCAGCGGCAGGCAGGTTTGGAAATGGCTCAGGTGCCTGCACATTCGCAGCGGAGATTTCGGTATCAGCAAACATGCTCCAGATACCAAGATAGCCGGCTTCCCATCCAGTGCCACATTTATCGATGGAGCCATAGAACAGTCGGAGACCCGGCTGGACTGTGTACTGAGGCTCATTGGCTGAGATCAGAGTGTCGCCAGCACTGTTCGTCGCCAGTGGCTGAGAGCCCACATCATTGTCACGTTGGATGAAAACAGACTCAACCATCCCATAAGTTTCCGCATGGTTCCTATTACCACCTCCAAAGGCAGTTGCTGCTGCCATGACAACCATGCTGGCAGTGACAAGCAAAAATGGTTTTCTGTGGGTAGCCATAGGGTTCCTGCAATGAGATGAATGGTTTTGCCACACGGCAGAATCTGAATAATTGGATCTGCAGTGAGAATCGGCAGGCAGAGCCTAACTCGGATAATGCAGCCGTTTCAGGCGTTACCCACGGGTTATTTTTTCTAAAGCACCCATTTTTTGCAGCCGTTTGATTTACACGTTAACCTTCGGAAGCAAGCTTTTTTGCATGTTATTTGGAATATCGATCCGGGAGATGTTGGATGGTCGTGTGTCGAAGGGACTTTGGAAGAGTCTTGGGCCGAGCTGCGCGCAGAAAGGCAAAAGGTCGCCGCCGATCCAACAGACTGAGTGCTGAGCGATTGGAAGCGCGCAGACTTCTTGCGGCAGATGCGACCGTTGGCATCCAAGGTGGGAATCAGAGTCTTATTGGTCAAAACGTCGACTTTGTTGTGACCTTTGATAATGATGTGAACGACCCCCCGGATCCTCTCGCTGAAGTTGGCTACTCGCCGTTCGTGAATATCATCATGCCGGCCACAGGAGATTTTCCTGCATCACCGATGAAGAATGGTATTTCAGTTCAGCCAAATACCAAAGCGTTCTACAACAACACAGCCCTCGTCACGAAGATTATCGAGTTCGACGCAAGCGGTCAGGCAACGCATCCCTTTGCAAAAGATGCTTCGGGACAACCAGTTATTGTGCATGGAAAAGAAGGTGATCAACTTGTTGTTGTTGAATTACCGTTTGGCAGTTATGGCCCAACGCAACCGGCCGTGAATATCAATTTCGAAGGAGTGATCAGTGCAGATGCCAATCCGGCTCATGCCTATGACCTCGAAGTGCAGGGAGGCTATCGCTACCAGCTCGACACAGCTGGAAATCCGACAGTCGATCACGCAGAATTTGGTCCAAGCAAGACCGATCCTATTCAACCACAGCTTTTTCGACTGAAAAAAACATCAAGCGGACACGAAGCCGAAACGGCAACTGGTCCCAATTTCCAGCATGCCTATACCGTGAGTATGGCCGTTGCCAATGGGCAAACCGTAGATGATCTGATACTCAAAGATATCTTGCCGGATGAAGTTCAGTTTGTTTCTGTGCAGAGCATTAGTGGGCATGGTTCTACAACACAGACACAGCTTTCAACGCCATCGATTTCGACTCCTGGGGGAGAGCTGTCATATGAGTTTGACAAGATTATCGGGACTGGACAGTACACCGATGCACAACTGGTTTTTGACTATTATGTCGCTCAGAAGGATGCAAACGGTCAAGATGTTATTCCTCTGGAGTTAGGTGGAACCAAAATAATTACGAACAGTTCCTCTGCTATAGGCGAGTGGACAAGCACTAACCCAGACATTGGCTCGCAGACAATATCCAGTTCACCAACCGATCAAAATTCCAAGCATGAACTGACAGCACGAACGGTTGCGCTCCAGAAGCATTTCACGAACCATTCAAGCCCAGGTGCCCCGGTGAAGGCAGGTGATATCGTTGAATATCGTCTTGAATTTCAAGTGAGTGATTTTTTTGCGCTGAATGATTTTACCCTCACCGATGTGATGTCCGA
>CAXFJI010000272.1:0-4283 GCA_964003275.1 uncultured Planctomycetaceae bacterium | reverse complement strand
GTGTCTTGCCCAAGCCTTAATTGTTCGTCCACACAGTGGGACAGTCCTGTTTGAGGCTGCTCGACAGGCTGAGCTTGATGGTGATGTAGAACAAGCGGTTGCATACCAGCGAGAGTGTTTTCATATCTCGTCTGAACATCGTACGATGATTTTGAATCTTCTGCGAACGAAGATCTCTGCCACTGAGGCAATGACCATGCTGACTCCAGATCTTGCTGGGTTGCGGGCGATTGATTCAGTCTGGTCGCTACAGTCAACGGCAGAAGATATGCGATCTGTTCGTGAACATCGGTTGAAAGAGGTATTAGCTGCTGCTGAGGCAGCGCGGACGCCCAAGCAGGCGTCGCAACGATGCACACTGTACTGTGAGGCCAGCAACCTGTTTCGAACACTTGGAGAGATCAAGCAAGCCTCCTTGGCCATGGATGCAGCAATCCAAGCAAATCCCTCACACTATGGGGCCCGGCTTGCCTGTGTCGATCTCGCAATCTTACTTGATGACCCAGATACTGCGAAGCAGCACATCGATTGGCTGTTGCTTCGGCGGCCTGATGCATCAACTGTCAAAAGCCGACTGAATCAACTGAGAAAGCTGCGAGTCCGACTTGCCTCGGAACCCACTCAGTCGGTATCTCCTCACAACGATCCGCATGCAGATTCTGGAGTTCGACAGCAATGAAACCATCACATTCTTTTTCCAGTATGGTTCGTCGCCTGGAAGCGTTGTCGAGAATTGAGCTTGTATGGGATGCAATAAATGTCTTCACTCTTGCCGTTTCGATTTTTGTCTCCTACATCGTTCGATTTGAAGGCGTATTATCTTCTCAGGAGTGGGCCAGCATGAGTCGGGCACTCGGAATGATGGTGCCAATTCAGTTTGCAATGCTTTTTCTTGTGGCTGGTCGCCGAACAAGCATCCGTGGTGTGACACTACGCGATCTCTGGCAGCTTATTTTTGGAGTGAGTGCTGGCCTGCTTGTTGCTGCACCAATTGGAATGATTGCCGAGCTTGGCATTCCTCGGAGTATCTATCTCATCGACTGGTTTATTGCTATCTCCCTGCTTGGTGGTCTTCGAGGAGTAGTCAGTGAACTTGGCAGCTTTCTTCGTCGTTGGTCAATCCAACAGGCGACACGTGTTTTATTGGTGGGGACATGTCCATCAAGTGAAGCCGTTGCACGTTCCATGCAGGCTGGTGCACAAGGGCGTCGTGTTATTGTGGGAATTGTTGCCAACGCAAAAGATGACAATCTGATTGGTCGATCCATTGGTGGTGTTTCAGTCGTGGGGACAACGGCGAGTATTGAAAAATTAATTGCTCGTCATCGAATTGATGAAGTTCTCATGCTCTCGAATACTCTTATTGGTGGTGAGGTTCGAGAATTATGTGAGCGATGTACAGCAGTCGATTGTCCGGCCTCCATTCTTCCTGCGTTTGAGACCATGTTGAATGGCCAGGTGAAAATGCAGCCACGTCCTGTTGATATTGCTGACTTGTTACGTCGGGAGTCTGTTCAGATTGACTTTGAGGGGATTAGTCGTTGGATCAGTAATGAGACTGTCTTAGTTACCGGGGCATGTGGAAGCATCGGTTCAGAACTGTGTAGACAACTTCTAAAACATGGACCAGGGCGGTTGATCCTACTTGATCGTCATGAAACCGGACTCTTCTGGCTTGAACGAGAACTCACTCGGCTGGGGTCAAATGGTGAGACAGACATCACGCCATGTGTGGCTGATATTACAGATCGTCAACGGATTGATGCGGTCATGCAGGAGTATAGGCCGGCAGTAGCCTTTCATGCAGCGGCGTATAAACATGTGCCACTTATGGAACAGTATCCGGGGGAGGCTGTAAAAAATATAACCTTAGCTACGGCCGACCTCGCAGAGTCGGCTTCACGTGCTGGCGTGCGAGCATTTGTGCTTATTTCAACCGATAAAGCCGTTAATCCAACAAGTGTGATGGGGTGCTGTAAGCGTTTAGCAGAAATTGCTATCCAGCTTCTCAGTCAGGATTCAGACACTCGTTTTTCAACCGTACGATTTGGAAATGTCTTGGATTCAGCTGGAAGTGTCGTTCCTATTTTTCGTGAGCAGATTCTTCAAGGTGGCCCGGTCACTGTGACACATCCGGATATCGAGCGGTATTTTATGACCATTCCTGAGGCTGCGCAGCTTGTGATTCAGGCCGGCACGATGGGCCGGGGAGGTGAGGTCTTTGTCTTGGATATGGGTGAGCCAGTCCGCATTGCAGACTTGGCACGTGATATGATTCGTTTGTCTCATCTAGAGGAAGGTCGTGATATTGAAATTCGTTTTAGTGGCCTCCGACCTGGAGAAAAACTCTTTGAAGAACTTTTTAAGGGTGAAGAGGAACTGCAAAAGACGAGTCATGCCAAGATTCATTCTGCCAAGTTGACGTATATGCCGGGTCTTACTATCGACATACTCCTTGATCAGATGAAAGCTGCTGCTTTTCTACCATCAGATGATGTTCGGGATGTACTAAAGGGCCTTGTGCCAGAATATATGGGACACGAAAGAGTTGAGGCTCCCCAGAACGCAATAGCCGGTAAAGTTACTGATGGGCTCAAGCGTCCCGCGGCCTAGAAATTTTATTGTCAAGACAGCGTTACTCCATTCCTGTTGATCGTTTCAGTGAGGCAAGGAGTTCGGGTGCTCGTGAAGCGGCCATGTAGACACGGGCAGTGACGACAGACCGTGGGAAAAACTGTGCAATAAAATCAAAGCAGAATTCACTAGCAGTATGTGTAATAGAGGCAGTGTTGGCATAAACACCTCCCAGCATGTCGTCTGGAAGTTTGAGATGCTCATACATATCGGCAATAGCCGGTTCGTCTTTGCTAGCCGCGGACGCACCTGATGGTGGAGCAGTTGGTGGATCGCTTTGCGCAGCTTGTGGTTCGGACTTGCGAGTCGGATGGTGAGGCGAGGTTCCAAAGGCCTCCGTATATTTTCCAATGGCTTCACTGAGAGCCGTCGCAAATTGTACTGCGACCGGACGAGGCATCACCACACGAGCTGCGACCCGGCTCGGACGCACCATGGACTGCAGAAAATCAATCGTGAATTCATGAGGACTTCCCAACACAATCGCCGCTGTGGCAAACACACCTTGGCCCACAGAGTCAGTCACTCTAGCCGTGACCGATGAGTGTTGAATCTGCTGAAGAGGTTTTTTCTCTGGTTGCTCAGAAGGATCTGTGCTCATTGTCTCTTGCTCCAGCTTAATAATCGTTCTTGTTTTGCGTGGTTGCACACGGCCATTGTTTCTTCGAATAGTTTACGCATCACGTTGGTGTTGTGAGAACAGATGCACCATATGTGAGTTCTTTCACTGGAATCCCTTCCAATCGTGCAACAAGTTCACGCATTCCATCGTGTACAAGGCCTGCCTTTGAGCATGGATCATTCAATGATCCAGAGAGGGCCTCAGTGTGCGATATGACCACCTCATGAATCGGTAGTCCTTCAGCTTGGGCTGCCCGTACGGTTGCAAGTGTTCTCCCAATCATGCCTAGTCGAGCATCATCCACGATGATCAGTGGAAAGCGGAGGTCACGGGCCACATCACTGTTGAGAGAGTGTCGCCCAAGTGGTGAAAAGAGACCGCCCGCACCCTCAACAACAAGGAAGTCACTGCATGTCAGCCACGGGAGAATCCCATCCCTTAGGAGCGTTTCATCAACCTGTTTCCCACTCATCAAGGCTGCCTGCACGGGAGCAATGGCGGCTTCGAATGACTGTGGGCAAACTGTATGAAGTGAAAGTGGTTTGCCAGCAGCTTCCCAGAGTTGCTCGACGTCACTCCTTCCATCAAAGACAACTCCACTTGCAACAGGTTTATACACGCCAACACGTTTTCCGGTTGAACACGTTGCTTTTGTGATGGCAACTGCCACTGCAGTTTTTCCAACACCGGTATCCGTGCCAGTAATGAACAGCCCATTTGTGTGCATGCGATTGCTCCGTATTCAGTGCTGTTTTATACTACTTCTTTTCTAACGAATGGGTTTTTACTCCGGCTATTCTATGTTGCAATGCCTTGATTCAATTTCAGTTGGCTCCACCGTTCGAATTGATGCTGTAACAGGGGAGGATGACACATCTCTGAGATTGCTTGAGATGGGTCTTACGCCAGGCGTCGAGGTGCAGGTGATTGGCACAGCTCCACTCGGTTGTCCAATTGAACTACAGGTTCGTGGCTATCACCTCTCGATTCGTCGCATTGAGGCAGCCAAAATATCAGTTATTATCTA
>CAXFJI010000271.1:0-4284 GCA_964003275.1 uncultured Planctomycetaceae bacterium | reverse complement strand
GGAGGGTATGACAGTGCTATGCAAGCAGAAGTCATAGCTATTGGAGATGAGCTGACGTCGGGACAACGTCTCGATACAAATAGTCAGTGGATATCCGGTGAACTTGCGATTTTAGGTGTTCCGGTGTCGTTTCATACCACCGTATGTGACACACTCTCCGCTGGCATACAAGCGTTTCATTCAGCAATCAACCGAGCGGATGTCATTATTGCAACTGGTGGCCTTGGCCCAACGGATGACGATCTTACGCGGGATGTCCTTGCCAAGGTTGCTGATGTGCCACTTGAGTTGATCCCTGAAGTGGTTGCAGACATCGAGGCTCGCTTTGCCAGAAGAGGTGTTTCAATGCCAGAGCGCAATAGCCGCCAAGCCATGTTTCCACAGGGAAGTACGAGTATTCCAAATCCCACGGGGACAGCACCTGGCATCGATATGCCATGTGTACGTTCTGATGGTTCGTTGTCTCGCGTTTTTTGTCTGCCGGGTGTTCCTTCTGAAATGCACATTATGTGGCGAGAGACGGTGCTGCATGCGTTACTGGCGATGCAACCTGAAGTAGGGACAATTCGTTTTCGGTCTCTTAAGTGTTTTGGTGCTGGTGAAAGCGCTATCGAGAGTATGTTGCCAGACCTCATTCAGCGTGGTCGTGAGCCTGTCGTGGGTATCACGGCACATGAAGCAACGATCACGCTGCGGATTGCAGCACGAGGTGTAACTAATGAAGCGTGTGAAGCTGCTATCGCGCCTGTTGAAGCAACTATTCGAAAATGTCTCGGGATGCTTGTATTTGGGAGTGAACAGGAGGAGGTCGAAGATGCTGCTGTGGGAGTGTTAGAAGACACTGGTTATACGCTGGCTGTCGTGGAAGGCACCACCGCAGGTCGAGTGACCACCTTGTGTGCACAGGCGATGGCCAGACGACAGGCTCATGGGAACGACACAGACACCTATGGCTTTCTAGGTGGGCGTGTCATTGTTCCAGAGGCAGGTGTTGGGAGTAGACTGACAGCAGTCCAGATGGCAGCTCAAGCAAGGTCTGAGTGGCGTGCCAGTCTTGGGCTTGGAGTGGGTGTCGAGCGACAAGTGGCTGATGGCCAGACGGCCATCGACATTGCTATATCCTCAGAGAAAGACAGTGTGAGTGTTGAGCATATTCTTGGTGGTGGGCGGGAGTTGGCATTATCACGAGCTTCAAAAACAGCGATTGATTTGATTCGGCGATATCTGCTGGAACGGAAGGTGGAAAAGTGATGCAGGAAGACAATGCTCAAACGACATGGCTTTCTCCCCAATGGCGAACGGTCGTACTTTTTTGCGGTCTTGTGTTCATGGTAACCCTCATCGTTTTCCCATCATTTTTAGGACGGGTGCAGTACGCTCGTACTCGTGCAGAACTACGCGCTATCCGTGATGCCGCTGGGAGTGCGGAAATGGCAACTGTTGGGAAGCTTTTTACAACACTCGCGCGGGTCATTGGGCCGACTGTTGTGAATGTTACGGCAAGTAGGCGGATCAATGCTCTCGTAGATGAATTTGCAGCACTGAGAGATGGGGCGATTGCTGGTTTCACAGATGAATCAGTTGGATCAGGAGTGATTGTTGATCCCGATGGAATGATTCTTACTAATTATCATGTGTTAGCGCAGAGCGAAGAAGTGATTGTGACGCTTTCGGATGGTCAGGAGTTCATTGCCGATGTTCTTGGTGCCGATCCTGCGAGTGATCTGGCTGTCTTGAAAATCGATGCAGAGAATCTCCCTCATGCGCAATGGGGTGACAGCGATACCATTCAGGTTGGGGAAATGATTTGGGCGATTGGAAACCCCTTTGGTCTCGACCGGACTCTGACCTATGGGATCGTCAGCGCTGTTGGCAGACGAGGTATTTCAGATGATCCGTATCAGGATTTTCTTCAAACCGATGCCTCAATCAATCCAGGAAATTCTGGTGGTCCTTTGGTTGATGTGCACGGCAATGTCATGGGGATCACGACAGCCATTGTTGGGCAGAATTTTCGTGGGATCGGCTTTGCCATTCCAAGTAGTACAGCGCGGTCAGTATATGAGGAAATACGTCAGTATGGTCATGTAGAGCGGGGGTATCTTGGATTAGCGCTTCGACGTCTTTCCATTCAGGATGATCAACTCGGTGGACCGTCTTTTCGTGGTGCTTTTGTTGATGCAGTTGATCCAACTTCCACTGGGGCTGTAGCTGGAATACAGCCGGGGGACGTCATTGTGTCTTTCGCAGAAAGTCCAATAGATGACCCAGCTGAATTGGTCCTTCTCATCGTACGAACACCAATTGGGTCTGAGGTGCCGCTTGGTGTGATACGTGATGGAGTTAAGAAAACGATTGATGTACGAATTGGGCGACGCCCGTGGTAATCTCGTGTAGGAGGGAATCAAGAGGATTCTTCCTCATCATTTGGTGTCGTATCACCCGGAAGGTCATCAAGCATTTTTGTGAAATTGAAATCCCCAAACCCACCTCCTGAAAGGCCAGGCGAGTCTGCGTCCGAATCCGATTGGCCGTCGCTGTCTGACGAAGGGGCGGGAGGCGAATTCTGTTGCTTAGAGGATGGACGTTCCTCTCGTGTGCCCGGGGCACGGCTTTTCAGTTGCTTGGATACCGTTGCAAGCCAGTCATTGCTTGGGAAGGCGTAGGGACGAAACTTTTCTAACGTACCGGTTTCTTCGTGAATGAACATAGCACGCTGTGGTCCCAGTTTGCTTGCCAGAGGACTGTCAATCAGTTGACTTGAGTCAGTTCCACTCATCTGGAAGACCGTGCGGAGTTCGAATTCCTTGATCAAACTACGATCGAAGGTTCGCATGAGATTTGTGAGCGAGTCGCACCAAATAATGGCATGGATGCCCACAGGAGGGCCATCACGAAGGATTGTCGCAAAATGATCAGCAGGGCTCGACTTTTTTTCATCGCCGATGGAAAAGCCAAAGCCGCCATCTTCTTTTCTGAGTTCACGGAAGCGACCGAGATCCCGAATGATGAGGAAAATCGCTTCGCCATCTAAAACCTGTTCATCTATTCTCCGTTGTACTTCGGCAGCCAAATCCGCCATTGCATCGGCGACGCCAAGTCGACCAGCGACATCAATTTCGTGTGGCAAAAACTCAGATAACTTGGAGAGAAGGATCTCGGGTTTTTCTTCTGCAATGGCGGGCTCGAGTAAGACAAAACGAGCTGGTTTCCCAACAGCACCTCCGGGATATGGATCATGCCCAACACCAAGGCTCACCATCGACATGGCCAGCAGGCTCGTTCCGAGGTCTTCGCGTTGACCAACGATGAGAAGGTTGGCACCCCCTTGTCTGCGAAAGATCGCTGCCGTTGGATCTTTGATCGCTATGGCATCTCCAATCCAGGCAAGGGGGGCGACAAGCTCCTTGCCGTGAACCGTTCCCGATGCAAGGAGTTCGGAGAGAAGGGCATTGCCAGAGGGATTGGCGGCCTCATTTCCATCAAAGACAATGCGAGGAATGGTCGGAATATCGGTTCGTCGGTCGGCGAGTTCACGCAAAGAACCAAGGTACAATTCGCGTCGTTCATCAGTCAGGAAGACAACCTGAAAGTGATTGTTCCCTTCTACCATGCCATTGGCATCATTGTAAATTGCCTCACCCGGCCGTGTAAGCAGACGTGCCGATGTATTGTCTTCAGAAAGAATCAAGCTTGAGTCAGCTTCATTGCACTGAAGTGCGATACGAATAGCCATCTGACCGATCGTCGCTCGTGGCAAACTGTAGGACCCACCAAGCGTCTGTGATCCAAGTAGAACATGCATACCAAACGCTCGCCCTTGACGGACAAGTCTATCGAGGATGAGCGATGCATCCTGTGCAATCTTATCGTCTTCGACGAAGATCTCCTGAAACTCATCAATCACAAGAAGAATTCGAGGCATTGGGTCAGGATGATCCGTTTTACGAAACCCATCAACATTTTGGACAGAAAGCTCTCGGAAAAGATCACCTCGTCGTTTCAACTCTTTGTCAAGTTGTTCGAGTACAGATAGACCGAATTCACGCTCACTTTCGATTGCAATAACACGCGCATGTGGCAGTGCATAGTGGTCATACAGTTTGAACTCAACACCCTTTTTGAAGTCAATCAAGTAGAACTGGATTTCATTTGGGCTGTATTGGAGGGCAAGGCTGGTGATCATGGCGTGCATCAGTGTTGATTTTCCTGAGCCCGTTTTTCCCGCGATCAAAGCATGCTGGCTTGTTCCTTTCCCAAGCTTTAAAAATTGAAGTTTTTTGG
>CAXFJI010000270.1:0-4304 GCA_964003275.1 uncultured Planctomycetaceae bacterium | reverse complement strand
CCTTGCGCGATAAGATAAGCCAAGCCACTTGCGACAAGCATCATTGCCAGCGTCACAATGAATGGAGGAATCTGAAACACTGTGACGAATGCCCCAGAGATTCCACCTAAGCCTCCACATGCGGTGATGGCTGCCAATGAGGCGATGGTCATTCCAGTCACAGTTGCCTCAGTTCCACCACACCATTCTCTGATCACCCACGCTACCACAACTGCAGCGAAGGCAGCCAAGCTCCCAACGGAGAGGTCAATTCCACCTGAGATGATTACAAGGGTCATCCCAATGGCCATAATTGCGATTACGGTAATCTGGTTGGTGATATTGAGAAGATTGTCTGCCTTCAAAAAGGTCGGCCAGAGGGTCGATGTGGGAATAATAATGGGAGGTTGGCCAAGTGATGGAAAAATTTGTCCAAGTTCGGCCAGGATAAGCCACGCTCCTGTTTGTTGTGTTGCAGCGACTGCATCTACACCGCCACCTTGCTGATCAATACGCTGAAGAGATGAGCGAACGTCTTGCGGCTCTCCGCGTACAACGTCAATGACTTCGATATTGGCCGCTCGTAGTTCCTGTTGAAGTCTCTCCGAAAAAACCCTATCCGTGGCAGTTGGGCGCACTGCTATGAGTACACGCGGCGTGGTGCCCTGTGCTCGCGGGATTGCAGATACCATGGTTTGAACAGTTGTGCGATCGATAGCAGGTTGTTCAACAAGTGTCAGAACACTAAACACACTCCCTAACAGTATTAACACCAATACCATTCCGTAGTCATTGAAGAGTCGTCTACATTGTCGATTCATAAAAAACTCCTCGGGGATGCAGTATCCCGCTATGCTATGGCCAGTTGCATGACTTCTTCTTGGGTTGTTGGTTGGTGATTATCAAGTTCCCCAGTGATCCTGCCGTCGTGCATGACAAGAATGCGGTCAGCCATTCCAATGACCTCTGAAAGATCTGAACTTACAATCACAATAGACTTTCCCTGTGCAGCTAGTGCGTTGATTTGGAGATAGATTTCATGTCGGGCTCCGACATCAATACCTCGAGTTGGTTCATCAAAAAAGAGAATGTCGCAATTGCGTTCAAGCCACTTGGCTAAAACAACCTTTTGCTGATTGCCTCCAGAAAGATTTGTCGCGGGCGTAAAAGAATCAGGAATTTTGATACCGAGTCGAGCAATATATTCTTGAAATGTTTCCTGTATCTGGGAGTCATTTATGAAACTACGGCGACTAAACTGTTGAAGGTTGGGTAAGGCAAAGTTTTCAGAAGCAGACTGATTGAGAATGAGCCCCTGCATCTTTCGGTCTTCAGTAAGCAGACATATGCCAGCAGCAATTGCGTCGCGGGGCGATCGAATGGTCACTTCTTTGCCGTCAAGTTTGATCACACCGTCCTCTTTGTGATCGGCACCAAAGATCATCCTCAAAACATCTGTTCGTCCTGAACCAACAAGGCCAGCAAGAGCGAGTATTTCTCCGGCATGTACTGAGAAGGATACGTCATGGACAGAATGGCTGTTACCGAGATGTGAGATTTCAAGTCTGACGTTTCCGCAGGTATGGGTTCTCGATGGATATTCTTCACTAAGTTCTCTTCCAACCATGCTTGAAATAAGTTCCGTGCGACCTAATCCCTCGCATTGCCGAGTTGTTATGGTGCATCCATCACGAAGTACCATCACTCGATCTGCAAGTGCAAAAATTTCCTCAAGTCGATGGCTGATATAAATAATTGAGATCTTTCGGGTTTGCAGGTCACGCACGACATTGAAGAGACGTTGTACTTCGTGCTCTGTCAGGGTCGCTGTGGGTTCATCCATTACGATTACTTGAGCATCAAAGACAAGTGCACGTGCAATTTCAACAAGTTGTTGCTGGGCAGTTGTCAGATCCTTACACGGCAGATCGAGGTCAATCGTTGCTCCAAGTTGCTGAAGTATCTCGACGGCACGTTTTTTTTCGCGATTGTGATCAATAACTCCATAGGAGGAGATATCCTGGCCTAGAAAAATGTTTTCAATGGCATTGAGGCTTGGGATCAGATTGAATTCCTGGTGAATCACAGCAATGCCTGCCTGACGTGATTCATGCGGATTTCGAAATGTTCTGTTTGAGAGGGTTCCTACCGTAATCGTTCCGCTGTCTGGTTGAAATGACCCGCCCAGTATTTTCATGAGGGTACTTTTACCGGCACCATTTTCACCTAGCACGGCAAGGACTTCGCCGCGAAATAGAGAAAGGTCAACCCCCTGTAACGCCATAACGCCAGGAAAGGCTTTGACAATGCCTTGCATCTTAAGAAATGGTGTTTGATCCGTTTTTGTGTTCAACGCGTTTCCCCCCCACTAAGCGTTGGGTCGCGTTCTGCGTCGGCCTTGCGATACAGAGTAGCTGGAATAAGCGTCTTCTCTGGAAGGACTTCGCCGCGAGAATAGCGAACGATAGCCTGTACAATCTCCTTGCCCATACGGTCGGGAAATTGAATCGGATCCGCATAGATTTTGCCATCTCGAATGGCCTGCTTTCCCTCAGGTTGTCCGTCGAAACCGATGATCCTGATCTGGTCTGTCTTTCCTGCTTTTTCAATGGCTGCTCGTGCACCAAGGGCTGCGGGGTCATTAATCGCAAAGACTCCTCGGATATCAGGAAAAGCCTGCATTGCATCGTCCATAGCTTTGGCACCTCCATCCTTGGCTGCACCACTTTCGAGCTCAGTCATAATTTTAATGGTTGGGCCACCTGAATTGTTGTGGGCTTCTATCACCTCGCGAAAGCCCTGTACGCGAAGTTGGCACGACTCCGCCTGCTTGAAGTGAAGAATGGCAACATTCCCCCCATCATCACCAAGCATTTCGATCATAGCTCGACCTGCTTCTCGCCCTCCTCCAAGGTTATCTGTTGCAACCTGAGTTGCAATGATTACACCAGGCTCATTACAAGGGATATCTACCGTAAAGACGGGTACACCTGATTCGTTTGCTTCGCGAATGACTGGTACAATTGATTTTGAATCACAGGGTGAAAGAACAATTGCTGCAACTTTATTGACTAAGAAATCCTTGACCTGGTTACCTTGTTTTGCAGCATCTTTATCCGCACTGACAAGGAACGTCTTGTACCCTTCCTGTAATCCCTCTTCCACAATGGTATCACCAATCACTTTGAAGAAGGGATTTTCCAAAGTGAGAAGAGAAACCCCAATCACACCGCGAGGTGCATCTCTATGGGAGCGATTTGTTTGTGTTGAACAGCCTACGACAGTGGCAAGCAGTACAGAATAGATACATGCCTTCAAGAGAGATTGATTCATACATCATTCCTTTTTTGCACGTTGCTCTGGTTGCCGTCCTTCGTCATCGCATGTGCTTACTGAAGAGAGTGTCACGCAGCAATTCTGATAGATCAGTCTGCCAGCGTTGCACGTTTATATCGTGTCACGGAGATATCTGACAGGGCTGCACGAGGATGGGGCCTTACGATGAAACAAATCAGGTGTCATAGAGCCACCTGGGTTTGGGATCACAGGCACGATGGAATGCATGATACAGCAGAATGGTTTTTACGTTGCTTGAGTGGTTCAGATGGAATGGCATTCTCATGGAGGGCTGTCGTTGGGCAGGCGATGAGGGACATCACCCCAAAAGCCTTCATCGCAGCATCTCTTATGAAAAGACGTCAACAAGTGCTTGTCGCATGATATCTGGGGCGACGTCCATCTGTGACCAATACCGAATTCCAAGAACGCCCTGGCCAACGAGCATGCCAAGTCCATCGATTGTGCGGCATCCCGCTTCTTGAGCAGTTTTCAGGAAGTGTGTCTTAGGCGGATTTGGAATCACATCTGCGACAATAAGATCCTTTCGGAGTGATGACGATGCAACAGGTATCGTCGCTTCAGCATCGCCCAGTCCAATGCTTGTACAGTTGACAAGGACATGCACATCGTCAGGGACAGAAATCTGTTCTTTCCATTCCATGATGCGAATGGAGGCATTTCCGGCTGATTCTGCTATGTCTCTCAACTCATTGGCGCGATTCAAGGAGCGGTTGACAATTGTAAGATCTGCAATCCCGGCAAGTATTAACTCAACCGCAATAGCTCTCGCTGCCCCTCCTGCACCAAGAAGCATCACGTGAGATCCCTTTGGCTCATGAATCGGTGTCAGTGAAGACAAAAAGCCTTTGCCATCTGTATTCTCACCGATGAGTTGATCGTTCACTCGTACAACACAATTAACGGCATTGATAAGTTGTGCACTTTCACCCAGACCATCGAGAAGAGGAATAATGCTCACTTTATGT
>CAXFJI010000269.1:0-4325 GCA_964003275.1 uncultured Planctomycetaceae bacterium | reverse complement strand
AAATTGCATGCCATTTGGGAGCTGAAACTCCTCTGCTTCAACCTTCTGCCCGAGCGCCTCGTGACGTGTAAAAACAACTGCGCATGCTACGCACACAAAAACAAGGACACCTTCTCGAAGAATCATGGGTATTCGAAACTCCTTGCGGCAACAGAACTATTCATCATACGCCGTATACTGTATTCGCATGAGATGTTTTCGACAAAACTAGTTCATTGCTTGTTTTGTTCTTGAGGCACACGCCATATCAGGCAAGAGGTATCAACATCCAATGAAATCTCTGCAAAAGTCACTTCGACATGTCCCAACAATGGGCTCTTGCAAGGCAAAAGTGAGGGTACCTCAGCCTGTTTCAAAGACAACTGTTCGTCCATCGTGCAGGAATACCCGATCCTCAAGTACCATACGCACTGCCTTGGCAAGCACCAACTTTTCGACATCGCGCCCAGCCTGAGCCATTCGCACATGGGTAAATGTGTGATCAATGTGAATGACATCCTGTGCGATGATTGGGCCATCGTCGAGTTCCGTGGTCACAATATGTGCTGTTGCTCCAATAATTTTTACGCCGCGGGCAAATGCCTGACGGTATGGACTTGCACCAGCAAAAGCCGGGAGAAATGAGTGATGAATATTGATGATCCTCTGTTCGTACCGTTTCACAAACTGTTCTGATAACACCCGCATGTATCGTGCAAGAACAATGACGTCTGGATGATACCCATCGATGATTTCTACAAGACTTTTTTCATGCTCTTCACGCGTAACACCGTCGTGAGTCACGCAGTGAAAGGGAACACCAAATCGCTCAACCAGGCTTCGGAGATTTTCATGATTTGCAATCACGCCAACTATTCGTCCTGGCAAATCTCCTACAGCATCAAGAAGAAGCAATTCACCAAGACAATGTGGCTCACGAGTTGCACAGATAACGATTGGCTTGCGCTCCGAACGAACAACGCGAACACAGGCCTCTTTGGGAAGAGCCTCCTGCAGGCGGGGTTGAATAGCATCCATCAAACCATCGCAGCCGCCATCGACATCGAATGGAGCTGAAACCTCGGCACGGAAAAAGAAATAGCCCGTGTTTGTGTCAACAAACTCCTGATTACTCTGAATGTTGACTCGCAAATCTGACAGAACGCCAGTGATTTTGAAAATGAGTCCCACCTCGTCTGGACAATCGACCAGAACGATGGATGGCTTCTCAGCATTTGATTCATGTGCTTGTGCGTTCATATGACTCTATCGAGATAAGACTGATACCGAAGGAGAGGCCTTAAGGCCCCTTACAAAAGCCCCTGCATAATCGCCAATTTCCAGAGAATCTGCACCCTATGCATTGGACTTCGGTCCCAGCCAAGGAAAGGAGGCAGCAAGTCAATTGCCCGACAATACCTCATAAACACTGGTTTTTCGAATATTTTCGTGCCATATTCTGCCATAAATCACTGGGAATCACTGAGATCGTCAGTTGATGAAAACTCGACGTCGAGAGGCCTCCGACCATCTTGCATGCCGTTGCCGAATCCCTAAACTAGAGCGGTTTGCGGTTTCGACCAGCCGCTAGCGTAGCTCAATTGGCAGAGCAGCTGATTTGTAATCAGCAGGTTGCGGGTTCAAGTCCCACCGCTAGCTTAGCACGACGAATCCGGAGGCCGGTATCTGGAGGCTTCTCGACAGATCGGAAGTCACCAAAACGGCCTCTCCCATGACCGCTTGATCGTTCAACTTTTATCCACAACACTTTTACATGAAGGCCAAACGCACACCATTCATTCAAGCAAGGGGAGTTTCCCGAGCGGTCAAAGGGGTCAGACTGTAAATCTGATGGCTTCTGCCTTCGCAGGTTCGAATCCTGCACTCCCCAGTCATGTCCTTTTCCGTCGCGGGTGTAGCTCAATGGTAGAGCAATAGCCTTCCAAGCTAAAGATGAGGGTTCGATTCCCTTCACCCGCTTTCAACAAAACAGGAACTTCAATTTTATATCAAACGAAACACTTAACAGCCCAAAATGCCATTGGCCTCACGGGCTCAGCCGCTGCTGTAGCTCAGTTGGTAGAGCACGTCCTTGGTAAGGACGAGGTCATGGGTTCAAGTCCCATCAGCAGCTTTATGATTTAGACGCAAAGACAAACAGGATAACGAAACACTTCGCTCGGGGCGTGCCCGGGCAAAAGATAATGTTTTTATAGAGGTTTTGGCAGGCATTTGTTGCCTGTGTTTACTAACGAGGAAGATCGAGGAAAAGATGGCAAAGGAAACGTTTGAACGGACAAAGCCCCACGTGAACGTCGGCACGATTGGTCATATTGACCACGGGAAGACTACTCTCACCGGCGCCCTAGTTGCCGTTCAGGCTGCTAAGGATCTCGCCGTTGCAAAAAGTTACGCGGATATCGCCAAAGGTGGCACCGTTCGTGACGAAACGAAGACCGTAACCATTGCTGTCAGTCACGTTGAATACGAGACTGACAAACGGCACTACGCTCATATTGACTGTCCGGGCCACGCTGACTTTGTCAAAAACATGATCACAGGGGCTGCCCAGATGGACGGTGCCATTCTCGTGGTGAGTGCTGCCGATGGCCCAATGCCTCAGACTCGGGAGCATATTCTGCTCGCTCGTCAGGTCGGTGTTCCGGCACTCGTTGTCTTCCTCAACAAAGTTGACCTTGTGGATGATCCCGAGTTGCTTGATTTGGTGGAAATGGAAATCCGTGAACTGCTTTCGAAGTACGGTTTCCCTGGCGATGATATTCCGATTATTCGTGGAGCAGGAAAACCTGCCTATGACAATCCCTCTGACGCAGAAGCAAGCAAATGCATTTCTGAGTTGCTTGACGCTGTCGATAGCTACATCCCTGAGCCTGAGCGCGATACGGATAAGCCGTTCCTGATGGCTATTGAAGACGTTTTCTCAATTGAAGGACGTGGTACCGTTGCGACAGGTCGTATTGAGAGAGGCGAAGTAAAGGCAGGCGACGAAGTTGAGATTGTTGGTCTCAAAGAGGAGTCCGAAAAGACGACCTGTACAGGCGTCGAAATGTTCAAGAAAATCCTTGAAAAAGGACAGGCTGGTGACAATGTAGGTTGTTTGCTTCGTGGTGTGGCTCGCGATGATATTGAGCGAGGTCAGGTGCTGGCCAAGCCAGGATCTATCAAGCCTCACAAGAAGTTTGAGTGCGAAGTCTATGTGCTTTCAAAGGAGGAGGGTGGTCGGCATACCCCATTTTTTGCTGGATACCGTCCTCAGTTCTATTTCCGTACGACTGATGTAACTGGTTCAACAAAGTTGCTGGGTGGTGTTGAGATGTGCTCTCCAGGCGACAATGTGAAAATGGAAGTTGAGCTCATGGTTCCTATCGCCATGGACGAAGGCGTGAAGTTCGCCATTCGTGAAGGCGGGAAGACTGTTGGCTCGGGAATTGTCACGAAAATCCTTGACTGATAGGAGTTACTACTCAGACGAAAGCATGGACACACTTGAGGGGGACGGGCGTCCCGCCCCCCTCGCCCGAAGGGGCGTAGCTCAACTGGCAGAGCGCTGGTCTCCAAAACCAGAGGTTGCGAGTTCGATTCCCGCCGCCCCTGCTTGAGACTGATACGAGAAAGATCGAATGGCAGGTTCATCACAACGACAACTTGAACGGAGTGGCTTTTTCCGTGAATTGCTGAGGACTTCGGTCTATAAGCGTTCGCAGGGGCGGGCTACTCGCCAGCTTACGTTTGCAGCACTGGCTGGCACGCTGGCAATTGCAGTCTGGCGTTTATCGCAGTTGCTGCCACTATGGTTTGCTGGAAGCCCAGGTGCCGGCCAACCAGATATCGGTGTTGTTCGTTTTTTGGTGCCAGGTGTGTTGCTTGCGGCTGGTGTGTGGGTTTGCTTTCGAATTGTGAATGTACCGCGGTTTGCTGATTTTTTGATTGCTGTTGAGTCTGAAATGGCCAAAGTATCGTGGCCAACGTGGGATCAGGTGTTTCGCAGTTCCATTGTAATTATTGTCCTAATGTTTGCATTGGCCGGCATTCTTGCTGGCTATGATCTGTTCTGGTGGTTTGTTCTTCGAGCCCTGCAAGGGTTCGGTTGATCCGTTTTTTGCTTTTTATGTTTTTGAATCGGTGCCAATCATGACTCACGCTTCCCCTGATGAACCACTCGACAATGGCATTCCTGAGGGTGACGCTTCAGCAGAAGCAGCGCCTGCGCCAGAAACATCTCATGCGGAATCAGAGAAGTCGAGTGCTACAGACAACGCAGCTGAGGACTTTGAGGACGATGATGATGGGCCTGTAGAGCTCGACGACCCTTTTTCTGGCAGTGA
>CAXFJI010000268.1:0-4333 GCA_964003275.1 uncultured Planctomycetaceae bacterium | reverse complement strand
ACTTTTAGCCGGATCAGGGCTTACGCGAGGGAAGAAAAAAAAGAGATTCGATGCGGTCGCAGCCCAGGTTATCCTTGACTCGTGGATCGAATCACAAAAAACAGGCCATGCCAAATCACAAGGCCTTTCATTAGATGATTAAAAGATCTGGATTAAGGAAATGCATCCCCCTCCTCAACGCCTGATACTTGGATGTGGTTATCTTGGACTCCGGGTCGCAAGGAATTGGCTTGAAAGCGGATCAATCGTCTATGCTGTAACTCGCACTCAAGACCGCGCTGCAAAGCTTGCGGCGAGAGGCATCAAGCCACTTCTTGCGGATATCACAAACCCACACTCTCTCAACGAACTTCCGAATGTTAAGACACTTTTATGGTCTGTTGGATTTGATCGATCAGGCCGATCAACCCACCATGATATACACGTGCGCGGCCTATCCAATGTTCTTGAAGCAGTTCCAGGTACTCCCCAAACCATCTTTTGCAGTTCAACCGGTGTCTGGGGAGACAAAGGCGGTGCAGAAGTAAACGAAATGACACCAACAGATCCTTCCCGATCTGCTGGACAT
This sequence comes from uncultured Planctomycetaceae bacterium, assembly GCA_964003275.1. GTDB lineage: Bacteria > Planctomycetota > Planctomycetia > Pirellulales > UBA1268 > CACORA01. The sequence continues at coordinate 3,765 of CAXFJI010000268.1, read as the reverse complement.
GTTCTGGTTGAAGCTGAAGCACTCCTTAAGAAACACCGCCTTGGACCTGGCGTCTCTCTTCGATTCGCTGGTCTGTACGGACCTGATCGCGTACCGAGCATAGCGAACCTAAAAGCCGGCATTCCTTTGGCTGTTGATCCCGAAAGCTGGCTTAACCTTATTCACGTTGATGATGCTGCCACTGTGATTTGTGCTACGGCTGATGCGAACAACCCTGCATCTCTCTATGTCGTCTCTGATGGAAATCCCATAAAACGACGTGAATGGTATGAGCAAATCACGTCCTCAATGGGTATTGATCCACCGTCATGGGATCTGACAGCTCCACGATCTCGCGGCGCAAACAAGCGGGTCGATGCTTCTCAATTATTCAGAGACTTTTCCCTCACACTTTCTCACCCTGATTCACTCCAAGCGATCCATGAAATCATACAGAGCGAAAGATTCTCTAATCGGAGAGAGACGTCACGCGACGAACGTTAGTAAAGACTAGACAGACCGCCCAATCAGGCCGCGCGAGGCAAGCTTGCTGTTCCCTCCGCAAGTGCCTTGAGATAGTCAATCGTCACATTCATTGCTTCATTGAAGTAAAAATCTCGTTTGACAACAGGCCGTCGCCCTGGTCCTGATTCCTCTTCTTTTTCTTTTTCTTTATCCTCAGCTGCTTTTCCGTCATTCCATTGCTTCTCGAAATCTGACTCAACAAGTGAGATTTCTTTTTCTTCCTTTCGCTTTTTATATTGCGCGATATCTTGAGCAACTTTTGCAAACTCTTCGTCAGCAGCAACACGAACTGCTGACCGCTCTTTGAGTGCGTCCAACATATCTTCATTCACACGCCCAGATGATTGAAAATCGGCCGGGGGAACCTTATCAAACGCAATAGCATGTTCCAGATCAGATTCGCCGACTGGGAGATGAGTTGTAATACTTGGCAATTCAATATCACTCTTTACTCCCTCAAGCTGCGTACTCAATCCTCCAGGTCGATAGAATTGTTGCATTGTGATTTTGATAGCACCAAGTGACGGAGCATTAGGCAATCTCTGAAAGAGCTGGCGGCCCAAGTCAAGCAGACTTTGCACCGTCCCTTTGCCATGAGTTGACTCATCACCGACAACCAGACCTCTTTTGTAGTCCTGAATTGCGCCAGCAACAATCTCACTAGCACTTGCGCTGAACTTATTTACAAGCACGACAAGAGGCCCATCCCACGCAACTCCAGACTCAACGTCATCATAAGGCTGCACGCGCTTATCAGCATCTTTTACCTGCACGACTGGGCCAGTATCAATAAACAAACCTGTGAGGGATATGGATTCTGGTAACGAACCTCCTCCATTATTTCTTAAGTCAAGTACGACACAATCAACCTGTTTGTTCCTAAACTCTTCTAGCAACCGACGGCAATCACGCGTACTGCTCTTGTATTCAGCCTGCCCCTGGCGGGCACCAGCCATATCCATATAGAAACTCGGAAGATTGATAACACCGATTTTATATGGTGAACCGTCAGACTTCTGTCCCTGCTCAATAACTTCCCCACGAGCTTCGGCATCTTTGAGCTCTATCTTTGCTCGAACAATGTCATAGATTTTCGGAGCCGTCTCACCCACAGGTATTACTTTGAGTCGAACGACGGTGCCTCGCTTCCCACGTATGAGCTTGACAACCTCGTTGAGATTCATGTCAACAGCGTCAACGATCTCTCCTTCTTCACCCTGACCAACACCGACAATCCGATCTTTTCTCTTGAGGCGACCATCTTTATCGGCGGCACCACCTGGAACAAGTTCAGCGACCGTCGTAAAACCATCTTCTGCTTTGAGTGATGCACCAATCCCATCCAATTGTAATCGCATTCCGATTTCAAAATTCTCAAGGGTCCCCGGTGACATAAAACTTGTGTGCGGATCGAGACTACTTGTTAAGGATCTCAGAAACATCTCAAGTAATTCATCTGATGTCATTTGGTGCATTCGTTTGCCAAAGCTTCGATATCGCCTCAAGAGTTTTTCTTTCGCCTCTTTTTCGGGAGTCTTCTCCATTTTCTGCACCAGAAGGTCATACTTGATTCGTTTCCTCCAAGTGTTTGCTAATTCAGACTCATTTTTTGCCCAGGACATGTTCTCTCGATCGACTACGAGACTTTCTTTTTTTTCAAAATTGAGCGAAGAATTGAGCAATTTCTCAATCACCGGCAGTTGAGAATCCACTCGATCAAGAAACCGCTCAAATACCTCATACGCAAAGGTCACATCACCACGCTTTACAAGATCATCAAGTTCGTCTCTTTTCTGACGAAAACCGTCTATATCGCTCTGAAGAAAATAGACTTTCATCGGATCTAATGATTCAAGGAAGGTGTCAAACCATCGATGAGCAATTTCATCATCGATCGGGCGACGGAGGAAGTGTTCTCGCTCAAGATAGCTACGCACGGCCAAGGTAATCTGCCGATCATTCGGACCGGGTGTCAGCGAATCGGTCGGAGGCACATCTGGAGCAGCAGTTACCTGAGAAGCAACTATCCACATCGTGACGAGAGCGAACGATAGATGCCGAACCGCTCTCAGACTTGTTGTCTGAGAAGTCTTTTCTTTTCTAACACTCAAAGACCGAATTGACTGCATAACCATATAACTCCAAGATTGCCAGTAGGGGCACAAGTTCTGATCCGCCTCTCCATTGTTGCGTCTTAGATCAATTCTGGCGAGAGATTCTTTTCGGGCAAAAAGCTATTGACACTTCCAAAAGCTGCATTTGCTGCCTCGTTTGCCCGAGAAACAATAGCTCTGGCAACCTTGTAATCGGCACCCAATCGCGACACCAGCACCCAATCTATTTCCGAAAACGTTGTGCGACAGCGACAAAATGCATCACGAATCTGATTCTCGACAAAGCCTCGAAAGAGAATATGCGGCTGCACAATAACACGCTTTGGGCTTCTTCGAGCCGCCGCCTCGAGGGCCTCATCAAGTGTTGGACGTGCTGCTGCAGCAAAACCTATTTCAAAATGAGGATGAGTAACTAGTTCTTCACCAAAGCCTGCACGCACCCATTCCTGAAATTGAGTAACCCCATCCTCAGCACTCGAACCACGTCCCAAAAACACGGATATTGTCTGAGCTGGATTGACCGGAGGGCGGCCTGACAATGCTTCGATTCTTCGTTGAGAAGCAAGTTTGAGAAGGTCTGGATGGCAGCCAAGGGCATGAGCTTGCACAACCTGGATATCGTGCCCATCCGCAACTTTGGAAACTGCTTCTGGAAGGTCACGCCGTGCATGACCAGCTGAGAACAAAAGAATTGGTGCTACCACAACCCTCGCACAACCTTGGGCCAGAAGTTGTTGCATAGCATCTGCAATAGTCGGGTCGATCACTTCTAAAAAGCCAAGCGCAACCGGGGTGGACGAGAGCATTCTAGAAACATGTGACACGACTAAACGTGTCTCTTGCGCTCCTTCGGAATGTGCTGTGCCGTGGCCAACTACCAGCACACCCGTTTTCACCCGATCGCCATCTGGACCGGATGTTGTTTCTGCAGGCCTTTTTTCAACATCACGTGTCTGATCGTTCTTCACTTTTTTAAGTTGAATTAGTTCATTTGGGGGAACGTCTACACATTAAACTCATGCATCGAACCATAGATGCGAAAGACTCTCTTGTACTACTTTTATGGTTTTCAAACGAGTCCCTCTTCTCAGAAATGAAATTATAGCGAATGAAGGAGGAGCAGCCCCTAAAACGATGAATTGGCTGA
>CAXFJI010000267.1:0-4350 GCA_964003275.1 uncultured Planctomycetaceae bacterium | reverse complement strand
CAACTGATGCCAGTCAATCATTGTCTGTAAAGCGATACGTGGTGGACGCCCCATCATCGCATCAAGCAAATCATCGTCAAAGGAATGGCCTCGTCGAGAAAGTATGTCAGCACCAACCTCTTGATAGAGTTCTTCGGTGTTCACAAGCAATCCGTCGAGGTCAAAAACCACTCCATGTATATTCATCTGCGCTGTCTTTCTAGGTTTTTCCCATCAAACACATATAGAGGCCATTCTTTTTATGGTGTCTTTATTCAACAGACTGTCGCAGTATAGGCTTAAAACTCGATGTGATAGACAGCATAGAAATCATTCACATACAAACGTCTTAATCCCGGCCCCTCGAGATCTTGTATCTTCGCTGCTGCGATTGCGTGATCTGCACCGTACTGCCTTGCAATCTCAATAAGGTGTTTCCTGCCAATCACGGCAGCATCTGTCTCCATATTCCGCAATGTCCCGTCTCGAGAAAAGCATTTCACAATGCGTTGTCGCCACTCGACAATGGATTCAGCTGCCTGAGGAATATTCTTCCACGACACAACCTCCGCCCGCCCTGTATTCCACACAAATGTTGAGGCTCGCCGTGGCACAATAAAACATGCTGTTTCAGATGTATGCTTGGACGACCATTGACAGACGTCATGCCATGCATCGACATGTAGAAACTTGTCACTCCGTGGCTGCACATCTCTGCCCGGCAATGGCCAGTGTCGGCTTTCACTCACAAGATCGATCGCCAGCAGCAACACAATGCCCCACCGTGCAATTGCAACCGAACCAAACAATTTCTTGATTACCTCAGGCTCACTGAAACATGTTGCTACAACAAGAGCCAGAGCAAGTGGCATCAGACCATCGCTTAATCTGAACCAGTAATACTTAAGAAGGCTATATACAACACCGGAATCGAAGGGCTCCATCCATGCAACCCCATAACCAATAACTGCAATGCCGAGTGCGGCTACGGTGTATCCTTGGAGCCGCTGGCGCGCTGTATCATCGGGTAAATACTTTGCAAGTAGCCATGACACGAGAGCCGCCAGAAAATGCCGGGGGATCATTCCACTGGCAAACGCCCTCGGAAGCAGGTGATGCGGCAGTCGCTCAGTTACGTAAATTCTGTTCGCTTCAAGTCGTATGGCTTGATCGACACCAAAGGACAGCATGAGTGCTGGCACAACACCAATCATGGCAATCCCTATACCGGCAAGACATGGCAGAAACGACAATCGAATCTTCCGTGACACGAAACACTGCTCTACGACACAGGCAATCATTCCCCAACCACCAACAAGTGGATGAATAGCCGTTGAGAAACCAAGTACTATCCAACCGGATGACCATCGATCACGAACAATTTCACCCACAGCAAACAATACACCTGCCCAGGCAAATACCTTCGCTTCACACCCACCAATCATCCATTCTCCGGCCGCTGTGGTATAGCGTAAGCCAAGTGAAAAAAGCGCTGCTGCAAGGACACGGGAATACCTTTGCCTAAGGACACCTCGTGCAACATGGATAAAACCAACAGCAAGAGCAATCCATCCAACTGCCCGTCCGATCCATGCAGCGATCCAAAGAGGAAACCCTCCCGCAACTGGACCAATTACAAGAGCAAAAAGACCATGCGCCTCTGGCGTATTGAGAAAAAAATCATGTTCGGCCCATGACGGATTGAACTCATGTCGTGCTCGAGTGAGGTAGTGTGCCTCATTCACGTCAGGCGTTGGCCAAGCACCTGCCGCCGCAAAAAGGCAAAACACCATGCATAGGTCGCAGACGTACGCAAGGCGATTCTTCCACGTCGATCGATCATTATTCATGTAAACCGCCATGAAAGAGGACCCGCAGACAAGGCTTTCTAAAAATGCACCTATCTAAGAATACCCTTTACCGACTCTGGCCACATCAACGTCTAAAGCAACTGCACAACCAAAAGGCAGAGACGCATCGCGAAAGGAAGCAAAAACATCCTCTTCTACTGGCCTGACAATTGTATAAGTTCAGGCTTGAGACGTTTATCCAATTGCCTCTCGGCGGAAGCAGCTTTTTCGGATGGCTCCACAATGACGTGTACTGTTACCGGAGGCACAGCGTTTTCTCCGAGATCTGTGGTGATCTTCAGTTCACGCTCAATTTTTCCAGCAATCTCGCCTGCCTGAAATGTCACTGGCAAAATATGAACCTTGGCAGGTGTTGTTTTTGGATCACACGACAGGCATCCGTCAGGGCAAACAACACCTGTCACTGAAAAAGGCTTGTTTGCCCTCACCACCACATTTTTTGTCACGCTGGCCCCAGGCTCAACAACACCCAGCGCAAGTAATTTAGGACTGACAGTCACCGCGGCAACAACACGCCCTTCGACATCCATTGGAATCTGTGTCGCAATCGGATCATTTGTGACAAGAATAAGTTGACCATTTATATACCCCGAAGGCGTATCCTGTTTGAGTCGAGCCATAAGATCATAGCGTGTTTGAGATCCGACACGAGTTGCTCCAGAGAGTTGAACTTCAAAGTTTGGATTAGCACTTCTCACATCTTTGATTTCCCACGAAGAGTTTCCAGACCGGGTCACACGCACAGTGCGCTCAGCCCCCTTGCCAAGATCGACGTTTCCAAAATCAATAAACGTTGGCTCAAACGAGACATCACCACGAATATTACCGGCAACACGAAGTTGTACCTCAGCAAAGAATGGCTTATCAAAGGTCACAGTAAGGGTCGCCCCTTTCTGCCCAAGGAAACGATCTGTGTTGAAATGCGCAAGAACGTCACTTGATTCATGTGTCTTGATAAGATTTTTTGAAACTGTTGGAGTCGTACATCCACAACTGGTGCGAACACCAGAAACATGCACATCTTCTTCATACAGATTACGAAACGAAAAACGGTACTCTGCTTTTGAGCCCTTTGCTACCGTGCCAAAATTATGGCTGGTAACCGAAAACATTTTTCTGGCCCACTCCTGAGCACTAACCGTTGTGGGAAGGGAAAAAATTGTGACAACCATTGCTGCACAAACACCGTGCAAAGCAGTTTTCTTTTCAATAGCAAACATGGATCAAAACGACCTACGTGACAGGGGGAAGACAACTACCACACGGCATTGTACCTGTGGCAAGCGTGAAAAGCATACGGCAACAAAGAAGAGGGAAGAGGAAGGCACCACGCAAACTTCCTACGGAAATCGTACTTCTCAAAACATGCGTTGTGAACCTAAAAAAAAGGTATTTCCACGAATAATTCAGGGTTTTCGTCGGTATGACCGATATAGCCCTCGAAGTTTTCTATACTTGAAAAGTCACCTTGGAATTGTTCTAAGGGATCCCTTCGGGGGCGTACTGGTTTCGACCGGATAGCTGGAGGTTCAAATTGCGTGTCGTGGTTGGTCGGCTGGCCACGTAAAAAGTCGACCATGCTTCAATTGACGAAGCTCAGTTTGCTTTGGCAGCTTAATTAAGTTGTCCCGTGCGATGGCCCCAGTCGGAAGGGCCTCCCAAACGGTCGCCAAATCCGACTCGCTCTGTTTCACTGCCCGGTACGGACGGAGTTAAATTTGTTCTGGGCTGGTGGAATCCGCACCCTGTTGGCCGGGGGCGGCTTCCACAAGACTAAAATTGGCCAAATATGCACGTAGACGTTTGTTCTGAAACATCACGGGACGCGGGTTCGATTCCCGCCGCCTCCACTCAAAAGGGCTTGTGGCTGCTCAGCTGCAGGCCCTTTGTGGTTCTTAGCTGAGTTCGTGAGGCGTCACACCGGCCTTAATCAAAACTGCGGCGGCGAGGCATGACCAAGGAGAGATGACGATGGAAGCAACACAAAGTAAGCGAGACGCAGGTGCCCATTGCATGAAGCGCATGGCTGCGATCAGCCAGGATTGGGATAGGTGACAGGCAAAAACTGGAGAAAGGTCCTTTACACGCTTGAATCCAGAATCTACCCGTATGAAACGACTAATGGAGTTGCTGCAGAAAGGCAATCAGATCGGCGAGTTGCTGCGTGGTCAAATTTCCAACGATACCTTGAGGCATCATCGACAATGGCTGTTTGACACGTTCTTCAATATCGTCCTGAGGAAATTCCTTACAAGAGCCATCCGTCTGACGAATCGTGACGGTTTCTGCACTTTCGAGCACTACGAAGCCGGTATGCACCTGACCACTTTCAAGAACAAAGGACCAGGTATCGAAGCCCTGTGCAATCTTTACACTCGGTTTGACAATAGATTCGATCAGTTCGGACTTCTTGTAACGTTTTCCTATGTCAACAAGATGTGGCCCTTTCGGCTGCTGACCATTGGCAAACGTGTGGCAACTGGAACACATTTGAGCTTTG
>CAXFJI010000266.1:0-4354 GCA_964003275.1 uncultured Planctomycetaceae bacterium | reverse complement strand
CTATTTCACAGGTCATAGGGAGCCCTCCGGCAAAGCCAGCGACAATATTGCCGAAGCCTTGGGCTACAAGTTCACGATTCGCAGGCGTCGTTCGTTTTCTTCGATCGAGGCGGTCAACGGCATCAGTCGTAAGTAATGCCTGAAGTGATGCAACGAGTGCAATTGTGAGTCCGGCAGAATAGATCTCGGGATTACCAATCTGGCCGAAGTCAGGTAATTTCAAGATGGTTGAGACTTGGGAGAAAGATTCGATGATGGGAACCTGGACTCGATGGGTGGCTCCAATAGCCCACGGAGAGCCGAAAAGAGAAAAAAGGTAGTCAGCCAGAAATCCAAAAAGGACAACGGCAAGAGGAGCCGGGATGCCACTTGATCGAAGTGGTTTCCAGCGAAGCCATATGTAGATGAGACCAAGCGATATGATTCCAACAGTCATCGCGCCAACATGCAGGTCTCCTGCAATGCGGATGATTTCCGAAAAGGTATTTTCTTTATCAGGCTGCACAAAAGACATTTCACCCTCGTAGTCAGTGTCATGACCAAAAAGGTGGGGGATTTGTTTGAGAATAAGGATGATGCCGATTGCCGATAGAAGCCCACGAACAACACTCGTTGGAACAAATGACTTGATGAAGCCACCTCGCATGAGACCCATAATGATTTGAATAACACCGGCAACGATGACAGCAAGCAGAAGTGCTTCAAAGGAGCCCAGTGCAGCAATCTCCATGGCAACAACAGTTGTTAGGCCAGCTGCAGGCCCTGAGATCATGACCTGCGTGCCACTAATAGAGCCAACAAGAAGGCCTGCAAAGATTCCCGTAATTAATCCTGTGACAGGTTCAGCGCCTGATGCCATGGCAATACCAAGGCACAGTGGAACTGCCACAAGGAATGTGACGGTTCCTGCCAGCAAGTCAGAGAGGAGATGTTGTCTGCTAAAAATGGAAGTAGGAGTATTCATCAACGTTTTATAAGGATTTGAGAGCAAAGGTAGTCAAGTTGACGAGATGCAAAACTGTAGGACGGCTCAGTCTTTGCAACATGCTCGTCAATCACACTCAAGAAATCAACTTCAGAATGATCCCGGGAGGCATGTTATTGTGAAACACGTAGTAAGGAGAATTATCAGGAAAATGACGGCATTTTTATGGACTCAATACTGCAGGAAAATAATGCAGCAAGGAGTCAATTATGAGATAAACTATTGTGAAGTCGGAATGCTTTTTTCACAACGAAACTGCCCTCAATAGTAGGCGGCAGGTATGTTCTCGTGTACTGCAATTCTCAGAGAATCTCCCGTGCGAACATGCATTTCTGAGCGGTATTCGTTTTTGATGCACGCTTTTTCGCGAGGCGTCAAGGCGTCTGTATTCGCTTGGTGTGCATTGGCCTTCAGGTGCATGGTCGCTCAAGACCTTACGTGGCAAACCATAGACGTTCCCGGTGCATGGGAAAAAAGTGGTATTCCAGAGGCAGAAGGCTACAACGGCCACGTCTGGTATCGTACCTGGGTGCTCCCTGATAAAGAATGTTTCAAGACACATGAGCGGAATCTTTTTCAGGAGTCTGTCGGTATTACTGCTCGGGGGATTGCTGACTCCCATGAAGTTTTTGTGAATGGTTGCAAGATCGGTTCAGGCGGGAAAATGCCTCCAGAATTTGAGTCGGGGCGTGAACTCAATGTGAGGCATCGGATTCCTCCTAAAGTACTTGTGCCAGATAAGTGGAATGAGATTGTCTTTCACATTTTCAATCATTCTGGTGATGGAGGTTTTACATCAGAGCCACCAATCATCACCACGTACCTTCGAGAGTGTCAGTTGATTGGGTCGTGGCAGTTTTATCTTGGTATGGACGTGCCACAGTTTCATGGTCCGCTCACCGAGAAACCGATTGAAAGTTCATTTAGTGATTTTCAACAGGCAACTACGGGTCTTGAAGAAGCAGCCGTGTTAAATCCTGGGCCTCGTTTATCTCCAAGTGAGTCATTAAAACAAATGACAACGGTTGATGATCTTGTTTGTGAACTGCTTGTTCATGAGCCTCTCGTTGCTCAGCCGACGCACTTTAGTTTTGATGCCCGTGGACGGTTGTGGGTTGCAAACTATCGGCAGTATCCATATCCGGCGGGAATCAAGGTGCTCAGTCGTGACCGATACTATCGAAGTGTGTTTGATAAAGTGCCTCCTGCACCTCCGAATCATGACATTGGTCGTGATTCAGTTACGATTCATGAGGATGTGGATGGAGATGGATATTTTGATCACCATAAGGTGTTTGTGAGTGGTCTCAATATGGTGACGTCTGCTGTGCGCGGGCATAAGGGAGTGTGGGTGCTGAACCCTCCATATCTTCTTTTTTATCCGGATGCGGATGAAGATGATGTTCCTGATTCATCACCAGTCGTTCACCTCAGAGGATTTGGTCTTGAAGATACGCATTCAACAGCGAACTCACTCACATGGGGGCCAGATGGCTGGCTGTATGGTGGGCAAGGGAGTACGACAACCAGCAAGGTGACTCGTCCTGGTATGGCGTCGTCAAAGCCCGTTTCAGCAGAGGGAGCGATGGTGTGGCGTTATCATCCACAAACGCGTCGCTATGAGATCTTTGCAACTGGAGGCGGTAATCTTTGGGGGCTTGAATTTGATTCTCACGGAAGACTTTTTTCTGGTACGAATGCGGGTGGCTCTCGTGGTTACCATTACATTCAGGGAGGTATTCACGGAAAAGCATCAGAAAACCGTTCGAAATACGGGCCTTCGAGATATCCGTTTTGTTTTGGCGAACTGATGGCTATGCCCAGTGCGAATCCGATTCCACGCTTTTCTCATATTGCAGCAGTTGTGGAAGGCACGGCTTTGCCTTCAGGCTACTCAGGAGATCTGTTTTGTGTTGATCCCTTGCATAGTAAGGTAATTGATGCTCGCAGAATCTCTGCAGGAAGCTCGTTCAAGACTGCTGATCGTTCTGATGTTCTGACATCAGAAGATGAGGCATTTCGTCCAGTATTTATCTCAAATGCTCCTGACGGCAGTCTTTTCCTTGCTGATTTTTATGACTTCTATATTGCGCACGGTCAGCACTATCAAAGTCAAATCGATAATACGACTGGCCGTATTTATCGTCTTCGTGGCAAAGAAGCTTCGCTAGAAGAAGATGTGAATCTTCGTGTCAAGTCCAACAGCCAACTGGTGGGCCTTCTTTCTCATGCCAACAAGTGGCATCGTCAAATGGCACTGAGATTGCTCGCGGAGCGGAAAGCGGTAGATGTTCTTCCAGCACTACGAGCCATACTGAAGCAAGAGGAAGGACAGGTTGCACTGAATGCATTATGGGCGGTCTATCAGATCGCTGGACTTGATGAATCAGTTTCTCGAATAGGCCTTAGTCATCCTTTTGGTCCGGTGCGAGAATGGACTGTAAGACTTCATGGAGATGCTGGGCAAGTGCCACCATCGCTTGTTCAAGTATTTCAGCGTCTTGCAAAGGAAGACAAGAATCCGCATGTGCTTTCACAGCTTGCCTGTACAGCTAGGCGTCTACCTGCGCGGCAGTCATTAGAGCTCGTGGAACCACTTATGCACCGTGAGTCTGACGTTGCTGAGGATCCGTACCTTCCCCTACTAATTTGGTGGGCATTGGAAGGGTGTGTCAATGAAGATGCACAAAAAGTTTTAGGATTGTTTCGTGATCAAGAAGTGTGGAACAAGCCCATTATTCGTGACACCATACTGTCACGAATAATGCGACGATGGGCGGCAAGTGGAAAGCATTCAGATTTACTTATGTGCGCGGCCTTGCTTGAGCAGTCCCCTTCCAAGGAGCATGCACAGCGTTTGCTTACAGGGTTTTCTGATGCGTATCAGGGGCGGGCAATGGCGAACCTACCAGGTGAATTACTTGCTGCTATGGCGCGATTTGGTGATGCCCCCCTGTTAGTGCGTTTGAAGCAGGGGCAGAAAGAGGCTTATGAACAGTCCATAAACACGATCAAAGATCCGGCAGTTGACCAAACCACACGTCTCTCACTTGTTCGGGCACTTGGTGAGCTAAAGATCCAGCGATCAATACCGTTCCTTTTTATGCTGGCCTCATCAGATGAACCGAGCATGGCAAAAGCAGCTTTTTCGGCACTTGCTATTTTTGATGATGCGTCGATTGCATCAAAAACCGTTTCGCTGCTTCCCCATCTAGATGAAAGGGTTCGAAACAGTGCCCTCATGCTCATGACTGAGCGTGTGCAAGCCATACAGATGCTTCTCTCGGCAATAGGAAAAAAAGATTTAGACCAAGCCCTTGTCCCACATGAAATTATTTCCCTCTTGCGGCAGCATCAAACTGAGGGTGT
>CAXFJI010000265.1:0-4372 GCA_964003275.1 uncultured Planctomycetaceae bacterium | reverse complement strand
AAGCAGGGTGCAGAACGAAATCGACCTTGCGAAAGACAAAGCCCTTTCTGAAATTGCCGAAAAAGCGGGTCAACTGGCCGTCGATGTGGCAGGCAAGTTTCTGCATGAAAAACTTACTCCCGATGATCAAACGCGACTTGTACGTGACTCGATATCATCGATTCCAGGTCGCCCAAGTATCAACTGAAAAGGACGTATCAGATACCTACTCATGTCACATGAAGGCAGTCAAAACTTGAACGAAGCTTCGTCAGCGAATGAAGTAGACATTGGCACTGAGCAAGTGGCACAAGTCTATGCAAAAGCTATTGTCGAAGCAGCGGAAACCGCTGGCTGTCGGAACGATGTGGTCTCACAACTCAACACCCTTGCTCGTGACGTTCTCCCAAAAATTCCGCAGGCAGCCGATGTATTTGCTTCGCCAAAGATTACAACGGATGTCAAGGACGAGATTATCGATCGTCTTGCAAAAGGACGCCTTCAACCGACTACAACACATTCACTTCATGTGCTTGCTCGTCACGGAAGGCTCGGCATCCTTGCTGCCGTTGCAAAAGCTGCATCCCGACTTGCCGATGAACGTGATGGCATACATGAAGCTTTTTTCACAACAGCTATCCCACTCACTGATGAGAAAAAGAATGAAGTGCTCAAAGATGTACAGCAATCGCTCGGAATGTCCTTGAAGCCATCATTTATTGTTGATGCCTCCATCATTGGAGGACTCATCGTGCAAGTTGGTGACACGATTTACGACCAATCGGTTGCAACTAGTTTGACAAGACTAGGCAACCAACTTCGTCAACGAAATATTTCTGCCCTCCAGACTGGTGAATACTCATGGCAAACCTAACCGATGAAATTACATCCATCCTTCGTGAAGAAATTGTTCGATATGAATCGGGCATTGACGTCCGGCAAGTGGGGCGCGTTTTAGAAGTTGGTGATGGGATTGCTCGCGTGTGGGGACTCTCAGACGTCATGGCTGGCGAAATGGTTGAATTTCCAGGTGGCATCACAGGCCTGGCTTTCAATCTGGAAGAAAACTCTGTTGGTGTCATCATTCTTGGCGACTACCTCAAAGTGACTGAAGGGGATGAGGTCAAGAGTACTGGTAAACTCTTATCTGTTCCCGTTGGTGATGCCGTCATTGGCCGTGTGCTTGATCCCCTTGGCAATCCACTTGATGGAAAGGGTCCTGTTGTTTCGGATCAGCGCCGACCAGTAGAAACTCTCGCGCCGGGCGTTGCTGAACGGTCTCCCGTCCGAGAGCCACTTCAGACTGGCATCAAGGCAGTGGATGCCATGACTCCTATTGGCCGTGGCCAACGCGAATTAATCATCGGCGACCGAAAGACAGGGAAAACTGCAATTGGGATTGATGCAATCATCAATCAGAAAAACAGTGGCGTCAAATGCTTTTACGTCGCAGTCGGCCAAAAGGATTCTTCTGTCGCTGTTGCTATTGATGTTCTTCGAAAGCACGGCGCAATGGATTACACGACTGTGATTGTGGCAGGCGCAAGTACGGCAGCACCATTACAGTACATCGCTCCGTATTCAGGAACTGCGATGGCGGAGCACTTCATGCATGATGGTCAGCATGCACTCATTGTCTATGATGACCTTTCAAAGCAAGCAACAGCCTACCGTCAACTTTCTCTGCTTATGCGCCGTCCTCCAGGTAGAGAAGCCTATCCTGGTGATGTCTTTTATGCTCATAGCCGACTACTCGAAAGGTCATCAAAACTCTCTGATGAACTTGGTGGTGGATCTCTCACAAGTCTCCCCATTATTGAGACTCTTGAAGGCGAAGTGTCGGCCTACATCCCCACGAATGTCATCTCGATTACAGACGGACAAATCTATCTTCAGCCTGATTTATTCTTTGCTGGACAGCGTCCTGCCATGAATGTTGGAATCTCGGTTTCACGTGTTGGTGGTGCTGCTCAAACAAAGGCCATGAAGAAGGTCTCTGGTGGCCTTCGTTTGGATCTTGCATCCTTCCGCGAACTTGAGGCGTTTGCACAACTTGGAACAGACCTTGATGCAGCGACTCAGCAACGGCTCGACCGGGGCTATCGTATGGTTGAGTTACTGAAGCAAGGCCAGTATCAACCGTTAGAAATGGTTGATCAGGTTCTTTCGATTTACGCTGGAACTCGTGGGCACCTTGATGATGTGAAGCGAGATGAGGTCGCGGCTTGGGAGGCCTCTTTTCTCACATTTGTGAAAGATCAGGTTCCTGAACTGAGAAATCGAATCATTGAATCCAATGAACTTGATGATGAAAGTGAACGGCAACTCGAGGCAGCCATAGCTGAATTCAAACGACAGCACACATCTGGGACTGATAAGCAGGAACCCGCGGCAAGCAGTACTGCGAACTAGGGTTTTTATTTTTTGAAGATGTAGGTTTACCACACAATGGCACAAGCGAGAGCACTTGACAGAAGACGCAAATCTGTGCGGAATATCCGCAAGATCACTCGCACCATGGAGTTGATCGCAACGGCTCGCTTTAAGAAAGCTATGGACCGTTCGATTGCCTCGCGGGACTACACGTCACATCTTGCAAAAATTCTTGCCAATATTGCAGCGGTTGGAACTGAATCTGCACATCCTCTGCTTCATGTTCGCCCCACGAAAAATACTGCTATTCTCGTTCTTACAGGGAATCGTGGATTATGTGGTGGATACAATTCCACCATTGTTCGTCAATCTCTCGCTATTCTTGGACAGTGGAAAAGTGAACAAGTACGTGCTGACGTTGCTGTCTCTGGTAAACGAGGTATTTCAGCACTTCGATTTCGCGGTGTTGATATTCGTAAAGAATACACGGAGTTTGAGGACAAACCGCAATTTGATTCTGTAGCCCCAATAGGCCAATCATATTTATCCTCCTACTGTTCTGGTCATATTGACCGGCTCGATGTTGTGTATACAAAGTTTCACAGCATTGCTCGCCAAGAGGCCGTCATAGAGACTCTTCTCCCTCTGGCATCACCCGAGTCTGCAGATGACGGTGCTTCAACGCAACTCCTTGCCTCGCAGGAATATGACTTTTATCCATCAGCAGAAAGCATTCTTGAAGAAATACTTCCTGCGAGTTTTCTTGCACGTCTTTTCAAGTGTTTTCTTGATGCTGCTGTAAGCGAACAGGTTGCTCGGATGGTAGCCATGAAAGCGGCAACAGAAAATGCAAGTGGATTGATAAAGCATCTTTCCCGACAGTACAACCGAGCACGCCAATCACAGATCACTGGTGAAATCATGGAGATCCTTGGCGGCGTTGAGGCCCTCAAAAAATAGAAACTTCATAACCCCAATTCCTAGAGATAATTTACTTTTCAAGAAGGACATCGAGATGGCGACGGCAACAGCCCCTAAAACCAAGATCGGTAAGGTGACTCAGGTCATCGGCTCTACGTTTGATGTAGAATTCCCAGAGGGTTCTATCCCAGATATCTACAATGCAGTTCGCGTTGATTCGGAAGAAAAGGGGGTATCACTCCACCTTGTTGGAGAAGTCCAACAGCACCTTGGAGGAGGAAAAGTTCGTTGCGTTGCACTTGGCTCCACTGACGGATTGATCCGTGGTGAGACTGTGACGGACACAGGATCGCCTGTCTCAGTTCCAGTCGGTCCAGCTACACTTGGTCGAGTCTTCAACCTCTTGGGGGAGCCAATCGACAATGGGGGAGCGGTTGAGACAGAAGAGAAATGGCCCATCCACCGTGATGCTCCGCCAGTGACAGAACTATCGACAAAAACCGAACTTTTCGAGACTGGCATTAAGGTAATCGATCTGCTGACACCGTTTGTACGTGGAGGAAAAGCTGGTCTGTTTGGTGGTGCAGGACTGGGAAAGACCGTGATCCTGACAGAACTCATCGCACGTATTGCGAGTGCCCACGGTGGTTACTCCGTCTTTGCGGGAGTTGGTGAACGAACACGAGAAGGAACCGATTTATGGCTTGAAATGCAAGAAGCAAAAATCGGCGACACCGGCCGAAGTGTAATCGAACAAACGTGCATGGTATTCGGACAGATGAATGAACCCCCCGGCGCTCGCCTTCGTGTAGCCTTGTCAGCACTTACAATGGCTGAGTTTTTCCGAGATACGACAGGAGCCGATACTCTTCTCTTCGTTGATAATATCTTCAGATTTTCTCAGGCTGGTAGTGAAGTGAGTGCGCTGCTGGGCAGAATGCCAAGTGCTGTAGGATATCAGCCAACGCTCGCTACAGAGATGGGCGCCTTGCAAGAAAGAATTACGTCTACATCCAAGGGCGCAATTACATCTGTACAAGCTGTTTATGTTCCTGCTGATGATCCGACTGACCCTGCTCCAGCGACTGCCTTTGGCAAT
>CAXFJI010000264.1:0-4373 GCA_964003275.1 uncultured Planctomycetaceae bacterium | reverse complement strand
CCAGTAGCCCACGAGCCCTTCTTCAATTTTTTAACAATCGTCTCATCCAGGCGAATGACAAACTGCAGTGGAGACCAGAAGCGACAGATGGGGAATCACAAAAAGCATTCGAAATCATTGGCTGGGACGACGGGAGTTCGAGTGTTGTGCCAGATCCAGCTTTGTTGCCGGGGGCCGTACAAAACGTAGAGGCAAATTCGAATGCAGATGGTGAACTAACCGTGTCTTGGTCTCAGGCCGCTTCTGCTGCCCCAACTGCCCATTACATCGTATCAGCGGACAATGGCATGGCTCAAGAAATGACTGTCACCAACAGCACGACTATCGAGCTTACGGGTCTGCAGTCAGGTGAGTACACACTGAGCGTTTCAGCGGCAAACACGCATGGAGAAGGCGACCCTTCAACGGCATCACAGTCGTTACTCACGTTCTCCGAGCTCGTGCAAGAGTTCCAGGACGCATCGCTTGAAACCGGAAATTCTGACTTCATTCGTTATGGTGCGCACACGCCAGAGGGAGCCCATGCGATTGATCTTTATCGAATCGCCGTTGATGTCATGAAAGGCCTTCATTCCAGTCATCCGTTCAGTTGGCATGTTCAGGCCGGCATCCATGGAACCTTTTGGACAACCCTCAACAGCCTGAAGCAAGGGATGATTGACTTTGGGTTCATGACGACGGCAGAAGCGGACCAAGCATTTCAAGACTGGGAAGTTGTTCTCAATAACTGCAATCACTGGGTCAAGTTATGGTCTCAAGCCCAAGGTGCCGATCCGACTATTCCTACGCAGAATTTCAGCGTTGTATTCATTGCTTGGCATCGGCTGTATATCGCTGCTTTCGAAAAAGTTGTCCGGCAAGTACTGATTGATGAAAAAGCTAAAGTTGATTCTCCATTCGCTGCTGAACTCAGTGATGCAGATGTCGAAACATGGGCGCTCCCCTATTGGGACTACCGTATACCTGAGAGCAGTGCCCTCCCCCAGGGGTTCCGTGACCCCATGTTCAATAATCGTCCAAATGCACTCTATGAGAAAATTCGTGGGGCAGACATTAATGCCGGCGTACCACTGAGCGAAACACACATGCCTGAAGGTGACCTTGGCATTGTTCCTGTACCCGGCAATGCACAGGCAGGAGTCAATGTATCTCAATACTTCAATCAGAGTGTCGCTCTCCAGCAGGCCCAGACCTTATTCACGCAATTCAACTCTCTGGCCGAACTCTCACCTCATGCAGTTGCGCATGATGTTATCGGTGGAATGTCTGACACGGCTTTGCCAAGAATCTCAAACTGGATCGATATGGTGAACGTCGCGAGATTGGAAAACGTCAACACGCTCTGGGAGAGTAACACCATTCCATCGAATGCTGGTGAAACACTGACAGCTGCAATCGAACAGGGGCATTACGAAAATGTCTATAACTTTATCACTGATAAATACGCACAAGACCCAAGTGCCATTACAAGCATCATCGATGACTCCGACTATCTGAGAACATTTTTTGGTGAATCCTCAAGCATTGCACCGTCTCTTATTGGTTGGGTGCCAACAGCTGGTCGTGATGCCATCTTTTATCTGCATCATGCATATGTTGATAAGTTGTGGACTGAATACAACACACTTCCCACGTCTGCATATTTACAAGAGAGTGTCCTTGATATTGCTGGATGGAATTTCACCTTCTGGGAGCCTGACGCAAATGGCGATCCAATCCTGCAAACATATTCAACCTGGAACAATGCAAGTTATCTCGAAGCCGGCATGGAAAACGTCACTTCGAACAAGGTTCTGCAGGCAGTGTATTACCCGAACTACACCTACGACTCCGTCGAACCACTCGATAGCAACTACCTGCCGCTCCCAAAGACATCAAACAGTGTACTTGCCTTATTTGAAAACCCAATTTTCTCACCGTCGCTGAACACAGTCCAGCCAGATGCAGAGAGTCATATTCCTGGCGAGCAGAATACGGTTCACGATCTCGCGTTTCACGCGGTTGACCTTGATCTCCCACTCACGGCAGGCCTCATCAATGAGCTGACCAGTACAGAGACTGACCAAGAAGATATTCGTGTCGCAATTGAGATGGTCCTTGAGGCACCAATGAATGCTTCAGAGAATATCGGTGTTGCCATCGGAGACAAGCAGTTTCTTGCAAACAATGCTGCCCAAATTCAAGACTACTGGAATAGCTGGGACGTCACTGCTGGAACGGGTAATCGCGACGGCAATTTTAGACCTGATGAAACGTTCAGGCTCACGGATCTTGATAACACGCTGATGAGTCATAATGATTCCGTAAGTGCCATGCGATATCTCCAGTTGGCGCGTTTCAATCCGCTTGCCATGTCGAGTACATCCATGCCTGGAATGGCAATGACGACACACTATTCAGCTGATATTTCCTTCCCGACAAGCCAGCAGTTTGCGTTTCAGCATGACATTATCCGAGACGATTCACAGCTTGGCATCATGCTTCTTTCTATGAGACCCGATAGTCCTGCCAGTCAGGAGACAAGGCTCTCAGAAATATATTCCTCACTGCATCAGAACATCACGGTTGGAAATATAGGGGGGAATGTCGATGCTCTGACCTTCCTGAAAACCAATCCAGCAATAATCAACAATCCAGTTGCACTTGCAAACATTCAAGCCTGGGCGGAAACCCATACTCCGGATGCATCCACGTATTACGATCGTGCAATTGATCTTGCATGCGTATATATGGCAACAAATCAGGACCTTATTCCCCTATATCGTGATAATCCACTCGCGGCAATCAAGCAGTATTTAGACGAGGGGCTTTCCAATGGCCGATCCCTTGATGGCTGGCTGCGAACATCAACTATTGCAGACGCGAGGAGTCTCGTCTTTGCAGGCATGTGATTATCTTGCCGTACAACCCCCTTGGGGTTCGTCCCCGCCGCTGTTGTCTGCTGGCACTTGCCATACAGAGTGAGTTTCTTTGAGCCTTAAGTCCGATGCATCCGATGGGACTCTTTATCTTGCCAAGGATGTGTTCAAGCGTTCGATTGCGTTTGTTGGGGACCGATCCAGCCAACGCATTCAATGACTTGCTCATGCAAGTTGTGTTGAAAGCTTTGTAACCCGTGAGTGCTTCTTTCGTAGCATTGGAACGTGTTGTGCGGACAGAGAGGCTCGACCTCATGGTCATCAATCACTCTTGCCACGCAAACGAAATCAGTCTGACAGGTCGACAAGCAGATCGACTTTTGCGAGTATGAGCACTCAACCTATTTCGTTCCACAAACAGGGTAATGTTCTCATGATTTTGGTCATCAGTTCCAGCCTCCACCCCAATAGCCGTAGTCGCATCATGGCGCGTGCCTGTGTACACCGACTCGAAGAACTTGAGATGGATGTAACGTTGTTTGACTTGGCTGAATCACCACTTCCGCTCTGTGATGGTGCAACAGCCTATGAAGACAGCAATGTCCAGCAGCTCAGTGGACTGGTCGAAAAGGCAGACGCAATCCTGCTTGCGTCTCCGGTTTATAATTACGATGTGAATGCCTCAGCAAAAAATGCAGTGGAGCTGATAGGCCGTGCGTGGACCGGAAAGATCGTCGGCATGATGCTTGCTGCCGGTGGTCAGGGGAGCTACATGTCGGGGATGGGGCTCGCGAATAGTTTGATGCTCGATTTTCGCTGCCTCATTGTTCCCCGTTTCATCTATGCGACTGGCGAATCATTTGAAGGGGAACACTTTGCTGATGAAAGCATTCAAGAACGTGTGCACATCCTCATTGAAGACACTCTCCGTCTGGTGCGTGGACTCAAGCAGACGTCTTGATTGAATCGAACTCCCGCAGCACGTGGAACACATCCCTACTCGCTCGCCGGCCTTACCTATTCCTAGGTCCGAGACAGGATCGCAGGCGCCGCTCCTCCTAGCGACGCATAAACAGGGCAACGATGAACAGTCCAACACAAACGGCAAAAATCAGGATCAGCCCCACCAGCATGGAATACGACATACACACCTCCAGAAGGATTCTATGCTGGTTCGTTGCTCTGGTTTTTTCCGTATGGGTTTGGCGGAGGTGGAGTCATGCGACAGCCGGGGCAGCAGCCCCCGTGATCGTCGGACGACTTTTGACCATATGGTTCTGATGGCGTGGTAGGTGCATTATCAAACACACCGCTGAACTCATCCTCTTCTTTGTGGTCGTCTGGCACGTCGCTCATGCTGACAGTCTACGAGACTTGCTATCGAATGTACCAGACAGACGCCTTCTCGGGCGTTATCGCCCTGCCCTATCTCCATAAAACTAAAAACGCCCCGCCACGCTACGACGCGTGACGAGGCGACAGGGTGAATGCTGACCAATACGTTAGCATTCACGG
>CAXFJI010000263.1:0-4374 GCA_964003275.1 uncultured Planctomycetaceae bacterium | reverse complement strand
ATGGGCTATCCGCCAATGGCTGAGAAAGATCAGCATCATCCCAACCATTTGCAGCATCTCCGTTCTTATCAGAATATTTCAGGCCAAGGTGCCATTTCCCAACCATACCGGTTCGATAGCCAGCAGCCTGCAGAAACTCTGGCATGGTGAGCCGGCTTCGTTCAATCAATGGATCACATTGAACGCCAAATAGCACCCACTGCTTGAGATGAGTTCTCCAACAGTACCTGCCGGTTAACAACGCATAACGGGATGGAGAACACCGACTCGAGGGTGAATGGGCATTCGTAAACCGGACACCCATTCTGGCAAGATCATTCATTGCAGGTGTAAGAAGTTGGGCATTATTCGGGTTCTCTGTCCAATCCTGATAAGCACTGGTGTCTCCTATACCCATGTCATCAGCAAGAAAAAAGATGATATTCGGCAACTGTGTTACTTCATCCGCCAAAGACTCATGACACCCCCAGGAGATACATCCTGCAACCATCACTTTCAAAATCTTGATGCTAATACCTGAGTTCATTCTTCACATCCCTTCACGATATCAAGGAAACTCACACGCAAACACGGCGCACAAGGAAATTTTCTCATGCCCTTGACTCGTTTTCTTAAGGCATTTCATGTTCTTCAAGTGACAGCCACGCACTCACCATCGAACCGAATTAACTTACACCATCACACTCATTTGCTTATATCCGCTTCAGTCACGTCTATTGTTATACAAATCAGTAACTCAATGATGGTCTTTTTACATCAGCCGTATCTACCGTAACAAGAGAATTCCCTGCATTACGAAAGTCCTTGGACAACACGGGAATACACCCTTACGGCAATGCAGGAGACTTTTCGACTACCCCACAACAAATCTCCATTGACCATACACCTTAGCCCGCCCCACCGTAATACATGCCACGCTATGCTCAATCTTGCCTTAACACAAACGATTTTCAGAATCTCATTCTATACGCGACTGAGAAGAAAGCGGACAGAACATTATTGCGCAGGAGGAACGACTCGCTCACCACTTAGTTGGGGAGAACCCGGAGGATACTGCCAATTCTGAGACCGATAGCGAACTGTCGTTGGTGATGGAACAACATATCCGGCAGGAGGTGCTCCCTGCGACGGATACATCCATCCTGGAGTTGTTGCTGGTGGTGGCTGGTAACCTGGAGCTTGTTTTCTATTGACCGGCACCTGTGTGGTCTTCGGCATCACTGTAATCGGTGGACCGATGGTGTAGGTGAATGTATAGGTTGGAGAAAAGTATCGAGTAAAAGGTTTTCCATCAGGACTCATTCCTGTGTAAGGCACTGGTTCGGGCACCCAGTCAGCTGGAATAGTAGAACCTGATATGACAGCAGAAGGAAGGGGAGGTGCCTGCCAATACGGAGGCCTTTCAGCTGACGCAGTTTCCTCCTGTGACATTGATTCATTCAAAGGGCTTTGTCCCCATAAGATGTTATCCCCACTGGTAGTGAATCCGGCAGCACTCGTAAAAACAAGCCAGCATGTGAAGCTCCACGTCACGGGATGACATGCTGAATCAACGCTGTGCCTAAGATGCCGCCACACGAATGAATCTCCTTTCAGAACACGACTGCTTGTAATCTTTCTTGGTTCGAGAAGCGAGCCGTTTTTTTCAGGTATTATTGTCGACTGTTGATTAAACTTGCCTTATTTCTGAAGGCTGGGTGAACTGTGTAGTCAGGTAAACTTCTTCCAAAGCGGAATCGTTTCGTATGGATATGCTTCAGACCACATGCTATCGCGCCATCATTGCGTCCGGATTAGTGGTATTTTCTGCAGGGTCAGTCCACTCGCAAGATTATCAAGTATCACGTCTGGAAGCCGATGCCAGGCGAACTGGGCTGCGCGTGCTCAATGGCGATCATCTCACGCTCGTAACTGACCGACCGACACGAAAAGATGACGGCATTCGTGAATTGCCTGTGGTATTCGATCAGGCATTTGATGCCTGGTGTAACCATTTCAACATGGACCCTGAGAAATATTCTCAATGGAAGGCATTTGGGTGCCTTATTGTTGAGCGAGAACGATTTCGTGAAGTCGGTCTGTTACCAGAAAATATACCTGATTTTAGTAATGGTTTCTGTGACCGAAACCGCTTTTGGATTATTGATCAGAGCAATCCTAACTATCGACGGCATCTCATGCTCCACGAAGGAGTACATGCCTTCACAATATCTCTCAGACAACTTGATACTCCGGCATGGTACACAGAGGGTCTTGCAGAAATGCTTGCTACTCATCGCCTTGAAAAAGCTCTCCCCCCTCATTTTATTGCAACTCCGATTCCAGTACGTGCAAGCGATGTCGAACAGCTGGGGAGAATTGAAGAAATCCAGAGACTCCGTGCAACAAAGAGAATGCCTTCAATTCAGCAAATTTTTTCCCTGCATGGTTCAGCTCATGGCAAACTGTCACTCTATGCCTCCACCTGGGCAACGGTAGCCATGCTTTCACTTCATCCACGTTACTCAAAAATGTTTTCTATTCTTGAAAGAGGTTCTCTTGATCAATCTTTCACAAATCGACTAACAACTTCTCCAGCATGGGATTTTGCTGACGCAACACGAGACTTTGATGCCTTTACTGACGACATTGATTATGGCTATGACTTTCGTCGATCTGCAGTTGATTGGGCCCCAGGAACAGCGTTGCAAGATGGTCGCCATGTAGAGGTTCTTGCAGGACGAGGTTGGCAAAATAGTGGCATACAGCTTCAGCCCACAAATCTGTACAGGATGCATGCGCAAGGCAGAGTCCTCCTCGGACACGCAGATGCCGGTCCACTTGAAAGTGAACCTCAAGGGATATCTCTAGCCTGGCACAGACGCTGGCCTGTAGGACGATTACTTGCTGCCCAATGGGCCCAAGGTAATGATGGAGACCGTCCACGATTTGTCGTTCTGTCAGAAGGAACAGATGGAGAGATACGGCCACTCGTAGAGGGGCCGCTGTTTCTCAAGGTGAATGAATCACCTGGTCAACTTGCTGACAGCACAGGACGTTATGGGGTACACATTAAGGCTCAATAACCAAGAACATGTTTGAAACGTATTGTTGTTAAACAACAAGCTCACCTGCGTGAAGGCTTGGCAGGTCACTTGATCCCATAAGCCAAGTATCAATAGCATGTGCTGCCTCGCGCCCTTCATTAATGGCCCACACAACAAGGCTCTGCCCGCGCCGACAATCACCGGCAGCGAAAACCCCTTCGATATTTGTCGAATACTGTCCGTATTGGGCCTGGAAATTAGACCGCGCATCACACGCTACACCTAGCTGTGTAGCAACCGTTGAATCAGGCCCACTAAACCCGAGGGCAAGGAGTGCCAACTGACAAGGCCATTCCTGCTCACTTCCTTCAACAACAGTAAAGGGAGGCCCCCCTTGCTGTGGACGACTCCAGTCAACTCGCACGGTTTTCACACCTCTGAGTTGCCCCGATTCATCACCGAGAAACTCTACCGTCTGCACCGAAAACTCCCTCGGATCCCCTGCAAGTTGTTTCCCGGTGACGTTGGCATAATCAAAGCGAGCAGCAGCCTCAACGTGGCCGTAGTCCTTCCTCAATATTTTAGGCCATTGTGGCCAAGGATTATTTGTTGCTCTTTCATCTGGAGGCTGAGGGACAATTTCAAATGTAACAAGTGAACGGCATCCGTGTCGTAATGATGTACCAATACAATCAGTTCCTGTATCACCCCCTCCAATGACAATAACGTCTTTATCTTTTGCAGAAAGGTAAAGACCATCTGCATGACGTGCGTCCAGCAAACTTTTGGTATTGCGCGTGAGAAAATCCATTGCAAAATGAATGCCTTCAAGGTCTCTTCCTCGGGTTTTTGCAAAAAAATCATTTGGATGCGTCGCTCCCACACAAAGGGCGATTGCATCAAAATCTTCTTGCAGTTGTGTTGCAGAAATATCTTTTCCGATTTCAATACCTGTTTTGAAAATAACACCCTCATCTGCCAGCAAGTTGACTCTTCGCTGAACGACTTTCTCTTTATCCAGTTTCATATTGGGGATGCCGTACATCAGCAGCCCACCAATACGGTCCGCACGTTCAAATACTGTCACTGTGTGACCAGCGGAATTAAGTTGTGCAGCACACGCCAGGCCGGCAGGACCTGATCCAACAACTGCTATTTTTTTTCCAGTGCGGCTCTCCGGAGGCTGAGGAACAATCCAACCCTCTTCCCAACCACGATCAACAATAGAACACTCTATTTGCTTGATCGTGACCGGAGGTTCATGGATTCCTAAAACACATGAGCCCTCACACGGCGCCGGACAAACGCGACCAGTAAATTCGGGGAAATTATTTGTTTTATGAAGTCG
>CAXFJI010000262.1:0-4417 GCA_964003275.1 uncultured Planctomycetaceae bacterium | reverse complement strand
ATCTGAAAAAACCACCAGATGAAGTTTCAAATGAAACAATATTAGCTGACTATACACAGGTTACTCAGGCAACGGCGTTGCTGTGTGATGGTGTAGCGTGGGAACAATTCGAAGTGGGTTTTCCACTCCTTTCAAAGCGTGATGGGGATTCCGTTGAGCGGGTGCAAGTGGAGACCATAAGTTATGCGCATTCCGATGAGATTTGGTCAAAAACACGATCAACGGGAGACAAAGAACATGGCGTGCTAGGTAAAGTTGATCGAGCAGGACGAGTCCTCCGGACACCAAAAAAGAGGGTTGCAAGCGGAGTGCTGTGGCATCGAGTGCGTGGGCATGTGCAGATAGTGGCAGTGGTGGATGGCCATGTCATGTTTTCTGGTCCACTGTATGGCTCACATGTAAAGACGATCGATACCAAGGGGCAGTGGACGTGGGTCAAGCAGGATTTGCGCCGCGATATCAAGGATTGGTCTACCGGACATATTATTCATGTCGAATATGCTGCTATCGACGGTGCTGTAGGAGTGGCGGAAGCAGTAGCGTCATTGGAACAGCCGCAGCGCATTGATGCAGCATGGCCAGTGCGTATGAATGCTGCACTGGCATCCACGGATTTGAGTTGGGATTCCATCCAAGCAAAACAACTGCTCAATCAAATGCATCAATTTATTCTTGAGCGAGAATCCCTCACGTCAGAGGTTCAGCTTGAATCGGCCACTGCTCCAAGTCTGCTTGATGGGAATGGTATTGATCAATATGTCCTTCAAAAGGGTTCAGCGGCTCGGCCTGGCGATCTCTCACCCAGACGTTTTCTTGAAGCTATCGATGGTCCAGATCAACCCGAGTGGCCACGGGATTCATCTGGTAGACAGAAGCTTGCAGATTGTGTGCTTGCTCCTTCGAATCCACTTACAAGTCGTGTGATTGTCAATCGAATCTGGCATCATTTATTTGGCCGTGGAATTATTCCGACAACAGACAATTTTGGGAAACTCGGTGAGCAAGCAGCTGATGCAGAGGCTCAGGCTTTACTTGACACACTTGCCGTGCGATTTGTAAACGAAGGTTGGAGTATCAAGAAACTCATCAGACAAATCGTCACCAGTAGTACGTGGCGCATGAGTTCGACTCCTGGCTCATTAGCAAGTGAAAAAGACCCGCGCAACATCTTGTTCCATCATTTTCCTCTTCGTCGTCTTGAGGGGGAGGCTATTCGAGATAAAATTCTTGCGGTCAGTGGACGGTTGGATCGATCTGTCGGTGGAGCGAGTGTTGAGGTGTTTTTGACTGAGTTTCATGAGGGGCGTGGTCGTCCCAAGCCAGGGCCACGAGATGGGAACGGTCGTCGCAGTGTCTACACGAAAATTCGACGGAACTTCTTGCCTGAGTTTCTGCTGGCATTTGATATGCCTGTTCCTTTTCAGGCGATGGGGCGTCGAAATGTGACAAATGTCCCAGCGCAGGCTCTTACGCTCATGAATGATCCGTTCGTTAGTGAGCAAGCGACACTGTGGGCAAAGAAAACACTTTCTGATTCATCAGCGACCTCAGAGCAGTGTATTGATCGTATGTATCATGAGGCATTTTCCCGAGGGCCAGATGCAAGTGAGGTAACTGCGGGTCTTCAGTTTTTGTCCGAGCAGGCGAAACGGTATGGTAAGGACATAGACGATGAACCAAAGTTTGAAGCTGCATGGGCCGATTTTGCTCATGCGCTGATCAATACAAAAGAATTTATTTTTGTTCCGTGAATCGATGAAATGTGATTCTATGATGGCTATAGGTACACGAATCCGATCAGTCCAAAGTGATTTCCAAAAACGTATGTTAACTCAAGGATAGGATATGACACGGAGATCAGGATATCACTGTCAGCGATTTCGTCCATTGCCTGTATCGCGCCGTGAACTCCTTCTGCAGGCTTCGTGTGGGTTTGGTGGGATTGCGTCTTCGTTCTTATTGCATCAACAATCCGCACACGCTTTGTCCTCAGGTTGGCAAACAGGTCTGCATCATCGCGCTCGGGCAAGAAGTATTATTTTTCTTTATATGGACGGGGGAATATCTCAAGTTGACTCCTATGATCCAAAGCCTCGTTTGGAAAAGGATGTCGGCAAAGATCCACACTCGCTCTTCAAGGTTGATGCAACGCAATTCAATAACATTGGCACACTCCTTCCTAGCCCATGGAAGTTTAAAGAGTACGGAAAGAGCGGGATTCCAGTCAGTGATCTCTTTCCTCATATTGGAACCGTCGTTGACGAATTAACAATTATTCGTTCCATGACCAGTGAGTTTCCAGAACATACAAATGCGAACTACTTTCTTCATACTGGCAGTGGCCTTCAGGGGCGACCAAGCATGGGGGCGTGGACCAATTATGGGCTTGGCAGTGAAAATCAAGATTTGCCGGGCTACATGGTCATTAACGGAGGCCTTGTTCCTCCTGGCGGCCTCGATAATTTTACAAATGGTTTTTTGCCTGCAACATTCCAAGGATCGATTGTGAAGCCAAATGCCATTGGTTTTGCCAATGTGAAAGCCAAAGAGGCATCTTCTGCCCATCAGTTGTCAAAAGTACATTTGTCACGTGAACTCGATCGTGGTTTTGCAGATCGCTTGGCGATGCAGGGAACACGATCAGATCAACTTGAAAGTGCGATTGCAAATCAAGAGCTTGCGTTTCGCATGCAAACAGAGGTTCCTGGGTTGCTGGATATTGCTGATGAGACAGTGGAAACAAAGCGTGAGTACGGTTTGGAGAGTGACTTCAAGCCAACACAAACTTTTGGAACCGAATGTTTGCTTGCCAGAAGGATGATTGAAAAAGGGGTAAGATTTGTCGAGTTAACGTGTCCGAAAGTGCAAGGTGATCGATGGGATCAGCATCGCAATCTGCGCGAGGGCCATGAAAACAATGCTCGTGCTGTTGACCAACCGATTGCGGCACTCATACGCGATCTTCGCGTCAGAGGATTACTTGATTCCACCCTTGTTGTTTGTAGTAGTGAATTTGGTCGCACGCCGTTTGCTCAGGGAAAAGATGGGCGAGATCACAATCCTCAAGCATTTTCAATGTGGATGGCAGGTGGAGGAGTTAAGGGGGGAGTGGTGATAGGTTCAACGGATGATTTTGGGTATCGAGTAGTTGAAAAAAAGTTTAGGATCCATGATCTTCATGCCACGATGTTGCACCTTTTGGGCATTGATCATGAAAAGTTGACATACCGCTTTAGTGGGCGTGACATGCGGCTTACCGATGTGCATGGACATGTGATCCAAGAAGCTATCGTATAGTGTGCTTTCACTTTGAGTTGTGCGCACATGGAATCTGGAAAACATGACGTATATGAGAAGAGATATTCTCAGGGCACGTCCTCAGGCAGCTTGTTTCCTCATGGAAAGACTCTTCAGCGCAAAAACAGAGCCGACAGACATGAGTGCCAATCCAAGCCATCTCGGTGGTTGAACCACTTTTCGACCAAGGGCACTCTGCAGCATTTCAGTCTGAGCTGGTGACGAACGACTGACTTGTGCAGCCACAAAATGGCTTGATTTTTCGCTGAGTGTAAACGACTCGACAAGGCGGAACTGTAGGCCCGCCAAAAACAAAAGTAATCCCACGAGAAGCAGGTGGTGTCGTCTCATAGAAATAGTATCGAATAGGTCCCCTCATTACCTGTAATCGAGGCAGATTGTAACGATTGGAGAGGTTGTTCAGTGTCTCAAAAAGGAGAATGGACTGTCGATCAGTTAGGCTCAGACTCATCGTGCAATTGCGACGGCAACAGCTTGGCCAGTTGAGCAGAGGTTAATAGAAATCGCTGTCGGTGGTCGTCCATCCAGAGCTTGCCCATGAATGACGTTTACTGGGCACGATGGATCAGGTGTCTCATAGTTGAGTGTTGCTGGAACAAGGCCATGTTCAATGCTCAAAACACTTGCTGCAAGTTCTACCACTCCGCCCCCAGCCCCGAGATGCCCAAATGAACTTTTTGGAGCGGTCACGGGTGTATCACCAAGGACCTTTGAAATTGCTCCTGCCTCGGCGGAATCCATTTCAATGGTGCCAACACCATGAGCATTTATGTGTCCAATATCATGAGGAGTGAGTTCGGTAGAAGCCAGAATCGCCTCAAGGGCAAGTTGAAGGGATTTACCAGTAAACGTACGAAGAGTTGCTGACTCACAGCGAGCGGCGGTTGTGAGTACTCTGCCCCGGATGTTGGCGTTACGTCTTTCAGCATGCTCTCGCGACTCAAGCACAATTGTTGCAGCTCCCTCTCCATTGACTAAGCCATCACGATCGCGATCAAAAGGTCGACATGCTTTTGTGAAATCATCTGTGCGGTGAGAAAGAAGTGAGTCTCCGCGAGCCACTAATGCCGTTGGGTGGAGCCGGCACCCAGTGCCTCCT
>CAXFJI010000261.1:0-4440 GCA_964003275.1 uncultured Planctomycetaceae bacterium | reverse complement strand
TCATGGCTCTGATGACCAGAAGGCCATAGATCTTGGGAATGCAACTCCTCAACAGCTGGTTGCTGCGCTTTCAAGCAATAACCTTTTTTGGAGACGTCATGCACAACGCCTCCTCTTAGAACGCGGCATGCCCGATATCGTGCCTGACGTCATCAAGCTGGCCAGCAGTACAACGATGGATGCGGTTGGACTCAACCCTTCAGTCATTCACGCGCTCTGGTTACTCCATGGCCTTGGCGCATTTGAATCACATCCTTCAGCATTGTCCTGCCTGCATGCAGCCCTCAAGCATCCTTCTGCTGGCGTTCGTCGAAATGCCGTACGGATGCTCCCTGCGACGGATGACTCCATCACTGCAATTGTCGAGTCTGATCTTCTTCGTGACACCAACGGCCAGGTTCGCCTGGCGGCTTTCCTTGCGCTTTCTGACATGCCTCCGAACACGGTCGCTGGACAAGCCATTGCAAAAAGTTTGAGTCGTTCACAAAACGCTGATGATCGATGGATTCGGGATGCTGCAACCGCAGCGGCTGCGACTCATGTCCTGTTTTTCCTGACTGCAGCTGCCAACGACGACATCACGCCTGGTGTTTTGGAAAACACCGTATCGGTTGTGACACAACACATGGCACGCAGTGGCTATGCTGACATGCTTGACCCTGTCCTTCTTTCACTGGCTGATGCGTCACCAGAGTTTGCTGATGCCGTGCTCGCTGGTCTTCTGTCTGGATGGCCGAACGATAAAAAAGTAGATATCCCAGATGAGACCATTGATGGACTCATCACCCTCATGGCAAGACTTTCTCCATCAAGCCAGGGAATGCTTGTGCAGCTCACGAAGCGGTGGGGCAGTACACGATTTGATCAGTATGCTGCAGAAATCGTTGCACGGCTGCTTGAAGACCTTTCGAGTGAAGATGCTTCTGATATGCCACGACTGGCCGCTGCTCGCCAGCTGATTGCACTGCGAGTGAATGACCCGGACATCATCTCTGCCATACTGGATAGCATGACGCCACAGATAGCTCCGGACGTTGCAAAGAGCTTGATTGATACGATTGGTAACAGTACAGCGCCAGATGCTGGATCACTATTGATTGATCGCCTTGACCAGATGACTCCTGCGACCCGCACGGTTGCAATTGCAATGCTCTTGAGTCGCCCAAAGCTGACACACGCACTTTTAGATGGCGTTGAGCAAAGGAAGCTCCAGCTTGCTGATCTCTCACTCGACCAGAAACAACTGCTCTCGACACATCCTGAACGCACCATCCGAGCACGTGCCAGAACACTTTTGAAAACAACGGGTGGAGGACTTCCTGATCCTGATCGACAAAAGGTTCTGGATCGCCTCACACCAGTGACCCAAAAAATGGGAGATGCAGTCGCCGGCAAGCAGGTGTATGCAAAGCAATGTGCCAAATGCCATATGCACAGCGGTGAAGGCAAGATGATCGGGCCTGACCTCACTGGAATGGCTGTGCATCCGAAAATAGAACTCCTGACACATATCATTGATCCAAATCGTAATGTAGAAGGAAATTATCGCATATATACCGTCGTGACTGCGCAGGGCATTGTGTTGAGTGGTCTTCTTGCTTCAGAAACAAAAACAGCCATTGAGATCATTGATGCAGAGGCCAAAAAACATATTGTCCTTCGTGAAGACATTGCAGACCTGGTGGCATCACCAAAGTCGCTCATGCCAGAAGGCTTTGAAAAACAGATCAGCAGCACCGAACTGACCAATTTGCTTGCGTTTCTTACGCAACGCGGTAAATATCTTCCGATTCCATTGGATAAGGCGGCAACCGTTGTCAGTACCAAAGGAATGTTCTTTGAGGATGCGTCTTCTGTCGAACGCCTAATCTTTCCGGACTGGAAGCCAAAAACGTTTGAGGGCGTACCGTTTGTTCTTATTGACCCTCAAGGCGATCAAAAGGCCAATGTCATTATGTTGCACGGACCCCATGGATCCAAACCACCAACAATGCCAAAGGACATCTCTCTTCCATGTAATGCTCCAGCCAAAACAATCCACATGCTGAGTGGGATCAGTGGATGGGGTGCTCAATCTGCTGGACGAAAAGGGGTCTCGATGATTGTTCGATTGGAGTATGCCAATGGTGACATTGAAGACCATCCACTGTACAACGGTGAGCATTTTGCTGATTACATTCGCGTGATTGACGTACCAAAATCCAAACTCGCCTTCAAACTCCGGCAGCAGCAGATTCGATACCTCACGGTTCACCCGAAACGCCCACACGATACTATTAAAACCATTCGGCTTGTGAAAGGAACAGATCACACTGCACCAGTCGTGGTCGCCATCACTGCTGAAGGACCATAACAGTGGCCTCTTGGTGTCCTGCACCACACGCACATGATCATGCCACGCACACCACGACCATGAATATTCCTCACCTTGATTCAAAAGGGCATCAGGAAACAATAGACCAGCACACGTATTCGTTGACCATCATTCGGAGTATCATATATTCCATTCGCTAGACGATGCAGCGCATAGAGCACATGCATTGAGTGACACGAACACATCCACGCCCAACAAGTACCGCTTGCATCACGGATTTATTGCATATGAAAACAACGAACGTGCTTCTTCTTGTTGTCTTGGCGTGCCCAGTGTTTGGTGATGTCCAAAACGCAAACCGTCAGGCAGCACCTTTGGAGTACGATGGTTCCGTGCCGAAACCCACAGTATCAGAAATCGCATACGGCACGCATGCAAGAAACGTCCTTGATTTCTGGAAAGCAGAATCTGACACACCGACTCCAGTGGCCTTTGTCATTCATGGCGGCGGCTGGAGAGGAGGTTCAAAGGAACGACTCAACAGATTTGTTGATCCAAACGCCTTATTGACGGCAGGTATATCAATTGTCGCAATCAATTACCGATATGTGACGGATACAGAAAAACCACCAGTCAAGGCACCGCTCCATGATGCCGCCCGAGCCATTCAGTTTGTCCGGAGCAAAGCCAATGAATGGAACCTGGACAAAGCTCGGATTGGTGCTGCTGGTGGCTCCGCCGGTGCATGTTCCAGCCTCTGGCTTGCCTTCCACGATGATCTATCAGAGACCAACAGCCCAGATCCGCTCTCCCGCGAATCTTCACGGCTTTCTTGTGCCGCCGTCATAGGAGCACAAACCACCTTGGACCCTCAACAGATGGTGGAGTGGACACCGAATAGTCGCTATGGCGGACATGCCTTTGGATATTCATCTTTTCAGGAATTCCTCAAAGAACGAAATACGATTCAACAGTGGATTGCAGAGTATTCCCCGTACGCACTGGTGACAGAAGACGATCCCCCGATCTATCTGGCATACGGGTCACCACCGTCCCTTGGAAACGAGCAAAAAGACCCCACGCATACCTCCAACTTTGGAGTCAAACTTCAGGAACACTGTGAGGCAACGGGTGTCGTTTGTGAACTTGTCTACCCCGGTGCTCCTGAGGTGAAACATGACAGCCCAACGGCTTTTCTCATCACTCACTTGAAGAACCCTTAAGCGTTATATTTTCGTGTCTCTATTCAGATCAGTATGTTCCCATTGATTGTCTACGGAGTGACCAATGCTACGACTCGTTATGACATGTGTTGTTTCAATCCCTTTTCTCACCACACCTCTGTTTGGTATGGATGTGATTGATGCGTTTGCATCAAGTGACCATTCACAACGAGAAGCAGAGCGGGGCGACTGGCAGTTTCACGATGGCATGGCATCAGTCGTTGCCGACCCGGAACTCTACAAGAAGTATGCAAATCATGGCCCAATACTGAAATGGACTGTTGATTGCTCACAAGGAATCACCTCATTTGACATGCATCCTTCTGAATGCCAGCGAGTTGTTTTTACGCTCAATGGTGATGGACACGTCTTTCGAATATCGTTGATTGATCCAGAAAAAGGCATGACACCTTTCCAGAAAAAAGGAAAATCCCGAATGATTGCCTGGGCTGAAAAATCATCAAAAGAAAACAAGGGGGACTCTTTTCAGCCAAAGGGCTTCCCAATGCTCGGCACCCTCAATAACACGTGGACAACTGTTCGCGTTTCACTTCAAGGGGAGACTGCGACGATCACCATTGGTGATTTTCAAGCAGAACTCACGCACCCTGCAATGAAGCGAGAAAAAAAACAGATCACACTGTCATTTGCATCTGGGCGTTTTCAAGTACGAAATTTCGCCTATCACGCGAAATGAAAAAGAATTAAGACAGTGCATAACTCACACAACAAGAGGACAACCAATCAGTTTGCTCTATCGTGCGGAAGCATGTCGATCACCAAAGGATAGTGGTCTGCCGCATAGCCTGACGGAGGTTGATCTTTTCGGTAGTCATACGAGTCACCAGGAAAAAGCGTGCCGACAATCTGAAAGCTGTGATCAACAATTTCAGCATCTGCATT
>CAXFJI010000260.1:0-4450 GCA_964003275.1 uncultured Planctomycetaceae bacterium | reverse complement strand
AAAAGGTCGCCCCGAAACCCCCCCTCATCTAAGCTAAGGGCATGAACCATTGTTCCCATAGCCCCATCGAGCACAGCGATTCTTTCGGAAAGTAGTTTGTAGAACAGATTCGCACGATCAGTTGTTTGTGAACTCGACATTGGATAGCTAGTGAATAATCAGGAGATTGAGGGGCTAATTTCTAGGAGATGTTAAAGAAGCATAGGCAAATAGGCCATGCAGGCATACTGCAAAAGCATTGTGGGGAGAAAGGAAAGATTGTGAAAGGTTGGTGCCTCCAGTCGCCTTCTGAGGATGGAGATCACAGGCTCAAGCGATGGGATGTGGTCAGTCGATCCAAGTAGTATGGAGGTTCCAGTGAAGGTTCTTGCTCGATTTCCTGATTGCCAAGAAACAAAAAAACCCACAACATCGGTAGAGCGATCATTTTCCCCGAGATCGAATCGTCCTTCGATTCAACATAGAAAAGAATCGCGCCGCCCTGTGGTACACCGTAGGAAGAGATCCGTATTTCCGGCTCGATCGGTCACGATTCTTGCACTTATTGCTGCAGGTATTTGGGGTTTTGCACTTCGTAATGAATGGCTGGAAAGTAGCACAGTTGCTGACGGGATGGAATCATCAAAGCAACGGCAGCCTCACTGGGTAGCTCATGAGCCCCGCTCCAGAATCCAAGATCAAGGAGTTCGCAGTGAGTAGGCAATCCTGTATGAGCAAATGGTCCACTTCGGATGTTGTTGATAATGCATTCCTGCAAAGAATACATGTTGCTGAAGTCACGCATAGTGAGACATGCCATGTCCCACATGCAACGAACGAAGAAAATAACCAACTAGAAGTACTGCCTTCAAAGACAGTAGAAGAAGGTAGTGTTGTGGAAGCATGTAGTCCTGACTCACCCCCTTGTGTGCATGAAGCAACTGTGGAAGAGTCCGATCCAATCGTGAAAAGATTATTGGAAAAGGTTCCAGGGCAGTGGTTGGATTTTGCAAAAAGTATCGAGTCCGAAGTTCGTGAAGGGCGACAGGTGATTGCCATTGTTGGTGGAGTCCCTGGGGAAGGTTGTTCGACCATTGCTCGAGGGCTTGTATCAACACTTCGGTGTCGAGGCTGGGATGTTGCGGCACTAGACGATACCCATGCAATCGACAGGCAAGACATTTTTTCGATGAACGCAGAAAAGAAAGTGGTTGTCGTAGATGCTGGAGCTTGGTTTCCACCTGGGCCTATTCAGCACAATCGCATATCAGAGTTGAGTAATGGATTTGACGCCGTTGTTTTGGTAAGACGCGCTTCAAAGGCACCATCGGCTGCTCGTGCGACCGTCATCAGGAATGTTGGCCTACATCTCATTGGTGAAGTAGAGACATTTGTCACTAATCAAGGTCTTCCGCCACATAGAAGTGAGGCTCATTAGGATGACACGCACGGACATGCAGTTACTATCGTCACAGGAAATAGCCAAGGCAAAACTCTTATATGCGATGGAAAAGGAGTGTCCTGCAGCTATTTTGTGTGGGCCGTCTGGTACTGGCAAAACATTCATGCTGCAGTTGTTGATAGATGATTTGAAATCCATTGGCCACGTTGGACGTGTCATCCCCTGGCTAACGCTTCGCGAAACTATTCTGAGTGAACAGCTAGATGTAGTAGTGATTGATTCGATTGATGATGCAGACGAAAGTGAGCTCGGTTCAGTTATTTACCGGTGTCGTAATACGACTCCACGAGTTCGATTTATTCTTGTTGGAACAGGTCGACTGTTGACGCTCATATCACGGGATCAAAGCCTTGAGAAGCAAATAGGGTTGCGAGCTGCACTGACATCATGCAC
The DNA here is from genome assembly GCA_964003275.1 of uncultured Planctomycetaceae bacterium. Classification (GTDB taxonomy): domain Bacteria; phylum Planctomycetota; class Planctomycetia; order Pirellulales; family UBA1268; genus CACORA01. The sequence goes on along the minus strand of CAXFJI010000260.1, from coordinate 2,616 downwards.
ACAATCTGAGACGCATGAGCTGGTGGCAGGCATTCTCCCGACGGATAGTTTTCGTGGAGTTCGCAACATAAAGTCAGTTGCTGACACGATTCATGAAATTACTGGTGGAATTCCTAGAGATATTGTGAAACTGGCAAAATTAGCTGCTGTTGTGGCAATGAATCATCCAGATGGCTTGTCCAGTGACATTGTTGAACAAATTCATTGGAAACTAGATCTTAGTGCGGCATAAGTGGATCCTGGCTAGATCGTTGTCTGTCTGGCGCAAAGTGAGCCAGATCAATTGCTGTTTGATTGCCAGTCACAAGATCTGCAATTAGTACAGCTGTGCCTGTAGATTGATGCATTCCAGCCCGAAAGTGCCCGGTCGCAATATAAACGTTTTCGTAGCCAGGCAGAGAACCGATTGATGGTATTCCGTCAGAACTTCCGGGGCGTAAACCTGACCATGAATGAGTGTGAATTGTTGTTGCAGGTGCTCCCAGAAGATTTGTTGCTAAGTTGAGCAGGCGTTCGATTGCCTCACGAGTCGTTGATTTGTCAAAGCCAGCATTTTCTAGTGTCGAGCCGACTAAGACTTTTCCATCTGTTCGAGGCAAGAGGTAATCGACGCCACGCAAACCAATATTGATCACTCTTGCGAAAGTTGGCTGAGGTAATTGCAGTAAGGCAATTTGGCCGCGGACAGGCTTTGTATGAAGTGAAATATCAAGTGTTTCAACGAGTTTTCCTGACCAAGCCCCAGCTGCAATACAGAAGGTATTGGCATCTATCCTCGGAGAAGTATTTTTTGTGGTAGTACATTCAAGGTGCGTAATTCGGCCATCCTTTACAGGCATGGCGTGTACTGAGGCACCATCAAGAATCTCTACATTTCGCTTTAAGCATGATTGACGCAATGCCTCGAGGTGTCGAGGTGTTCGAATTTGTGCTTCATCCGGAGTAAACAGTCCTCCCGTAATGAGTCCTTCACTCACAGCATAGCGAAGCCCTGGTTCAATCTGGCAAAGGCTGTCTGTAGTATGTATTTCACAACGGATGTTTCTTTGATGGAGAGTCGTGGCATGGTTTCTTAATTCATCAAATTCAATTGAGGTTCTTGCAATATGGAGTCCTCCACAACGGAGCAAGCCATTGTTAATGCCAGTTTCCTCAAGGAGTTCTCGTGACCATTGGTAATGAATGCGGTCACTCATTAGGGTCAGTTGTTCCAATGAGGTAGCATCTGCGTAGGGGGAAACTGGAGGTAAAATACCAGCCGCTGCCCATGAAGTAGTCGATTTCCTATCCTCTTGAGTTAACACCTGAACCGATTTACCTCGGGAAGCGAGTTCTCTCGCAATCGAAAGGCCAATCACACCGCCGCCGATAACACAGCAATCGACCATACTTCAGATGTTTATAGCGAATAACAGAGGACTAGGAATTGGTTGGAATCGTTGGTGAGTCAGCTATGTTGACCCAAACGTGGACATGGGGGGCACCACGAAAGTGCCAGACGAACGATGGGCCTTCCAGTCGCCAATTGTCCCAGACACCATCATCTCCAAGATCGCCTTTACTGAAAAAGGCAAGCCTGCATGTATCCAGACCACCTTGTGTTGAAAGGCATTTTCTAGCTTCAGCCTGATCTGCTGTTCGAAATGGTTCAAGAAGGACAGAGAGAACCTTTTCGAGTTCATTCTTTTGATCTGCAGACAATTCAGGAACAGGAATCCCGGGTGCGTCCACGACCTTGCTGGATTTGCCCGGGCCACGAAAAGAAACTGCATTTTCTTTGGGCAAACGTTCGACTAAGGCAAGTTTGCGTTGTCGGCCATCAAGCATTTCAAAAACACGATTGGCAGCGAGCGCCTGAGGCCAAAATACATTACCAGCATGATTTGATTCTTCGTTGAATCCCCCTGCATCATGACCATAGAAAATCGGCCCTCCGAAAGTGACATGTTCTGCTGAATCACCATCACATCGAAGTGTCATATGCCTGCCTGTGAGGAGAAACTGAAATTGACCTGAACCAGGTTCACCGATGAGAGCAATAGATTGAGAGTGCCCAAATCCACCAGCATCATCCTCCAGTTGTTTGTCGAATCGAGCATGCCAGTCTGGGTGGATAAGATGCTCAAAGACATCACGAATCATTTGACGTTGTTCGTTTGTGTAAAAGTCACTGGCAACATCAGGCTTTGAAGATTGCCAATTGTTTGCTACGCGACTTCTGAGGAGACCAAATTTGGGGTGGATGTAATCCCAAGGAAAGCAAATAGACTGCCGCTGCTCTGGTGTGAGCGAAGCATGCAGCCTGCTGGCCAACGTTTCTGCAGATTTTGATGAACTGGCTGGTGACGCAACTGATGAGAGTGTTGGGTGTATTGATACAGCACTTGCAAGTGCTGCTGAACGAGCAATGAACTTTCTTCTTGAAAGATTATGGAGAGCATGCTGGGTAGTCATGAGAAAAACCTCCTGAATGTGCGGCTCGGTTCAGCAAAAACTGTTGGAATTTTTATAATAAAACGAATGTATTCTTATCTAAAAAGACATATCTGAAAATTCAATACAATTCTATCACGGATTGAATGCAGTGATAATTGGAATAAAAAATAGAATTATTTT
>CAXFJI010000259.1:0-4464 GCA_964003275.1 uncultured Planctomycetaceae bacterium | reverse complement strand
TGGGGTGTTGATTTTGCATTCTTAAATGAAGATCAGACTCTTTTGGCAAATCCTGTGTGTTATCGAGATGCCCGGAATGTAGGTATGGTGAATGAGGCTCAAGCAATTGTGCCTCGTCAAGAAATCTTCCAAGCAACGGGCCTTCAATTCATAGATATTAACTCGTTGTATCAGTTGCTTGCTATCAAGAAAGAACAACCATGTCTCCTTGAGTCTGCGAATCGTATGCTCATGGTGCCGGATTTAGTGCATTGGCTGCTTACAGGTGAACAAACAAACGAGCGAACAGATGCCTCTACAACGCAGTGTCTCAACCCGTTAACGAACGATTGGTCATGGGAACTTATCGATAAGTTTGGTCTTCCACGGAAGATTTTTGGGCCAATCATCAATCCAGGCTCAGATCTTGGTGGACTACGGTCAGAGGTGGCCGCTGATACCGGACTTCAAAATGTACGAGTTATTGTGCCTGGAACCCACGATACGGCCAGTGCTGTTGCAGCGGTTCCCGCATTGGAGCCACCAGCATCACGACCTGACTGGTGTTATGTCAGCCTTGGAACATGGGCGTTAGTAGGAGCTGAGCTGAATCGACCACTTGTCACGGAGGAGTGCCTATCTCACAACTTTACGAATGAAGGAGGTATTGGTGGGACAACGAGGCTCCTCAAAAATGTTTGTGGCTTGTGGCTTGTACAGCAATGCCGTTCTGCATGGCGCCGCGAGGGAAAGGAGTGGACATGGGCTCAACTCACATCTCTTGCTGCAGAATCTCCTCCACTCAGAACACTTATTGATCCAAACCATTCATCACTCGTAGCACCCCACGATATGCCTCTGGCTATTCGTGAACTTGCAAAATTGACCGGACAAATTGTTCCAGATTCGACTGGAGCTGTCATACGAACAGCACTTGAGAGTGTTGCTGCAGCTATTCGTCAAACAATTCTTGAACTTGATGAGTTGCTTGGTCGACGGTTGAGTCGAATTCATGTGGTTGGAGGAGGGGTGCAGAACACTTTGTTGTGCCAAATGATTGCCGATGCAACAAATCGACCTGTCGTAGCAGGGCCTGTTGAGGCGACCGCTGTTGGGAATGTGCTTGTTCAGCTTGTGGCCAGAGAAGGCATCGTGGATCTTCGCCAAGTTCGACAGATTGTTCGTGAGAGTTTTGAGCTAGAAGAGTACGAACCAGAAAATAGTTCACTGTGGGATGATCGCCTGCAGCATTCGGCAACCTGATTCCCTTGAGTTATGCAGCATCTGCATGTTGGGATGGTTTTTTAGTAACAACCCCATGTTCAACTTGTACGATAGAGTCAGCAAGTGCCAATGTACTTGCCCGATGGGTAATCATAATTACGGTCCGATCTTCAACATATTCTGCGAGTGCATCATGGATCAGCCGTTCACTTTCTACATCAATTTGACTCGTCGCCTCATCAAGAACAAGGATTTCAGCATTCCTTAAGAATGCTCGCGCAAGTGATATTCGTTGACGTTGTCCTCCTGAAAGGCGAAATCCACTAGGGCCGACCATTGTTCGGTAGCCATCAGGAAATCCTGAAATGAATTCATGCGCGTGAGACTGTTTTGCTGCTTCGATTATTTCTTCTTCTGTCGCGTCCCAGCGACCGTAGCGAATATTATGAAGGATGGTTTCATTAAAAAGTTCGGTTTGCTGGGTCACCATTGCGATTCGTTCTCGAAGATTCTTCAGATCAATTTCTCGCAGTGACACATTGTCGAGCATCACATGACCAGCGGTGGGATCGTAGTAGCGGCAGATCAGGTTGACGAGCGTGCTTTTACCACCGCCGTTTGGACCAACAATGGCTACACGTTCTCCAAATTTGATGTCCAAATTTACATCCTTTAGGACGGTGTCAATCCCATCATAGCTAAAGGAAACATTTTGGAGACGGATCTCTTGATGAGGAGATTGAAGTCGTTTTGGGTTGGCTGGCACAGGGAGTTCTGAAGGGGTATCGAGAAGTGGGTACAGGGCCGATGCGCCGATCATCCCGACATTCACTCCAGTAATGACGCCCGAAAGTTTTCGAACGGGATCACTTGCTCCGATGAGCATGCCAAAAAAGACCATAATGCCAGGGACCGTCATTGGTCGTTCTGTCATTGGAAGTCCAAAGATCTGTGTTTCTTGATTGATGACTAACCAGGCGCCAACAGCAATGGAGGTAGCAACCATACCCATGCCAAGAATTTCAGTAATTGGATTTGCAAGGGCATGAAAAAAAGTATGCCGCATGCCAATATTCATCATGTCTTTTGTACAGCCACGAAATCGTTCTCTTTCAAAATCCTCCATGGTATACGCTTGTACGGTGAGCACATTGTTGAAGGTTTCAAGAAGCACATGATGAAATCCTTTCGCCTGAGCAAGAATGGTGCTTGAGATATTGCGGATGCGTCGGTTCAGCCAAACCATCAGAAAGCCAACCAATGGAGCCATCGTTAGGCAAGCCAGCGTCAACTGCCAAGAGATACAAAAGGCTCCACCTAAGCATGCAAGTATTTTCAATGGTTCGGTGATTGCCTTCCCATACACCGTCGAAATTCCATTGGCGAGCATGTCGGTTGTATGGGTGACCTGTGCCATAAAGCCAGCGGAGCCATGCTTCATAAATTGAGCACGATCAAGTTCGAGGACTTTATCGAATACCTTAAGCCGCAGATCACGGCTGATGTTCAGGGCCACCCAACTGACGATCAAGGTGTTTGTCATCAAAAAGACATGCTTTAGAAAGGTGCTTAAGACGACAAATGCGACCACAACGAGTACGGTTTCAAATGGATCTCGAGGGAGATACTGAAGCCAGGGATCAAGTTTTTGTGCAGAGAGGAGAAGTGTCTGTTCTTTTGCAACTTCCATGACCACGGTATCAATTTGATGTTGTCGTGATGACATTTCACTTGCAGAAAGTGCATGCGAGTTATCGGAGAGTTCTGCCTGGATGCTCTCTTTGTTACGGTTAAGTGTGGTTAGTTTCTTTTCACTCTCCTCCATACGTTCTTTGTTCCAGGATTGAAGTGACTCACCATTGAGTGTTACTTCAATAATTGGAAACAATGCAGCAATATTTGCGCCCCATAGGGCTGCGACACCTGCTGAACAAAGAAATGCTGCGAGGAGAAGAGGCCAACGTTTGGCCGCATCTCTTAATGCACGAACAAAATGATACATAGATCCAGTCAAACCTCTCACATAGGAAGGATGGAGAATAGAGAGGGAGGGACCGATAAACAACCCTACTTTAGACTGCCAGAAGACCGTAATTCTGCGGCAAAAATAGTATTGTTGAGCAGCATGGCAACGGTTAGTGGCCCAACACCACCAGGCACTGGTGTGATCCAACTGACATGATTCTTTACGGATTCAAAGTCAACATCACCAACCAGCCGGCGCGATCCATCAGGTGTCTCAATACGATTGATGCCGACATCAATCACAGTGGCTCCCGGCTTCACCATATCAGCGGTGACAAGTTGAGGGCTTCCAACTGCAGCTATGAGAATATCTGCTTGCCGAGTAATTGATGCCATATCCTTGGTATGGCTATGACAGACTGTGACGGTTGCATTTCCTCCTGAGCCTTTAGCTCCGAGTAGTAATGATAGAGGTTTTCCTACGATATCACTTCGGCCAATGATCACTACGTTTTTTCCGGCAGTTTCTATTTTTGCATCCTTCAGTATCTGCTGAACGCCTGCGGCAGTACACGGAATGAAACGGGCTCGTCCTTGTGCCAGAAGCCCTGCATTTTCTGGATGAAAACCATCCACATCCTGGTCTGGAGGGACAGCGTCAAGCACTGCAACAGTGTCGATATGACTGGGAAGAGGGAGTTGAATCAGAATGCCATCAGCTGCGTTATGAGTGTCTTTCGCAATGGACGTTACCAGATCAACAAGTTGCTGTGTATCTGTCTTGTCAGAGACGTGGATGACTTCAGCGTCAATACCAACACGCTTCGCTGCCGCAGCTTTGCTTTTGACGTACGAGGCACTTGCTGCCAGATCTCCAACAAGTACGACAACAAGCCTGGGGGGACGCTGAATCTTTGACGATACACGACGCACTCGTTCTGTAAGTGATTTTTCAATTTGACCTGCGATCGCTCGGCCGTCAAGAAGATTTGCCGAATGTCGGCTCATTATTTCTTGGCCTCCATCCACATCATGCGAAGTTGATGCTGTACTTCCTCGAGTAATTTACTCTCTTCCTCTGTGAGATTCCCAGAGGTTTTTTCCTCGATCATATCTAAGGTATCAATGAAATGTTTCGCAGTATCAAGATTCGTGAGTGTTTTTTGTGTAATAGGATTAGGCACTCTTCCGAGTGCCATCAGTGCCTGTGTGAACAAAGTTTGAATGAGAAAACTGAGTGTGGCAGGGGGTCGTTGTCCATCACTTTTTTCTCCTTCTTGTTGATTGTCATCTTCC
>CAXFJI010000258.1:0-4476 GCA_964003275.1 uncultured Planctomycetaceae bacterium | reverse complement strand
TCCTACTCGGGGAGCTTCCTTTTTCTCGTTCACACCTGTTTTACGTGTATACGAGTATGAGCGGCCAGGCTTCCGATGATCCTTCGCATCGAGTTGCATGAGTCACTTCTCAGGTTGCTCACCACTGCTAGTGGGTTGGAGGCAACCGACTGCCAGAAACCCAGTCCATACAATCAGACCGAAGTATACAATCCGGGGTGTGGAAGCTGCGAACTCGAAGCCAAAAGGTGGCAACATCCAATGGTACTGAACCTTCATCACGTCGGTCGCCACCATCGCAAGCAGCAGGTACGCATCGAACAGGAGCGTCAAACATCCGGCTCCTCGAAAAATGATTTTCATGTTACAGGCGTCTCCGGTATGGTGACAGAAGTGTTCATACTTCAAGGATCGTTGACACTCAGTTGGTATCCGTATTCTCACAGGCTGTTAACTGCCTTGTCCAGCGTGGAAGTCGGATCCCTGTCTCGTGTTGAAAGGTGGCACGGTTCATAACAGAACATACGGTCAAGTCCCTGATGTTCAGTGGAAGCGAAATATTCCAGCAACGATGAATGCCCGTATTATTCTCAACTATGCCTAGAGAAATGCGGATTGGGCTGGCGGGCCAGCAGAGGATAGCCAGATGCCGTCAGCAATGTTGGTGGATTACGTGTGAGTTTATGACACACGTGCGAATGCCACGAACAAAGAGTCCAAGCGTAGAAGTAGGGGTTTCAATGAAACGGCTTAACGGCGTTTCTGCCCGCCGCCAGCCACACTTCGCCAACGCTCTCAAAAAGCTTCCGCAGATCAGCTCGCCGAAATGGGTGATCTAGGAAAGCTGTTTACTTTTATTGAACTGGTTTTGAATGCCGTGAAGCTACCGAACATCACCAGTTTCTCCCTTTTCAATCAGATACCGTTCAGACAGCAGCTGACAAAGTAGCGAGGTTTTGACGTTTATGCCGATAAAAAAAGCATAAACGTCATTCTTCAGGCAGTGCTCCGATGTGAGCTACCTTGTTCGCTGATCGTGGAGGGCCCAGTCGTGACACGACCGGGAAAGAGAGAACGTCTTTTCGCAAAACTGTCCGGAACAGTCTGCGCGATTCTTCTGTTCTCTTTTTTATCGTTGAACACCTTTGCTGTACCACCGGATGATCAGTTCCCGGCAAGTATTATTCGCGAAACGCAATTCGAATCTGTTCGATTCCAGCCTGAGGAAATACCGGCACCACTGCCTGAGGGAACGAGTGAACCAGAGAGTATGGCGGAACCAAGCGACAGCCAGACGATTCTTGCTCCAGACCAACCTGGAAATATTCAACGTGGTGCGGGTCAACAACTTGGTGGACTCTCTGATCCAAATGATACCGTACTCGACCCCAATCAGGTTGGTAATCTCATGACCCGACTTGATGCTCTTGAAGACGCTGGTGAGAACTTACCAATTGTGCGACTCAGTGGCTTCTTTCAACTCGATAACGGAATCTACAGCCAGAATACTCTCGCACGTACTTATTTTGGAGACATGTTAAACGGTGTTGGTTTCCGAAGAACTCGTTTACAGGCAATCGGAAAAATTACAGAAACAAATGCATTCAGTATTGAAATGGATTTTGGTCAATCAGGTAAACCAAGTTTCCTTGATGTCTGGGGTGAGCAGTCAGAACTTCCGTATCTAGGAACCATTCGTATCGGTCAGTTCAGGCAGCCCGGTACCATGGATAGTTGGACAAGTGTTCGTCATCTGAACTTTCTTGAACGGTCTGCTCCGTTTATGGCTTTTGATCCTTTCCGCCGTGTCGGCATTATGGCGTATGACATCAGTGACGATGAACGTACGAGTTGGGCATATAGCGTCTACGGCACCGGACTTACTTTTTACAATACAGGAGCTCAAAGCAATTACAGTACGTTCGGCGACAATATGACAGGAGTACAACTCAGTGACCAAGGTGGGGTAACGTTTGCATCACGGATTACACATCTTGTTCATTATGATGAACCCTCTGATGGGCGATATTTCCTCCATGTTGGAACGGGATTCATCTACGCTCAAATCGGGGGCGATTCTGATACTTCCGGAACTTTTGCAAAGAGTTATCGATCTCATACATTGCCAGAGTTCTTTGTTGGAGACATTTCAGCAGGTGGAAAGATTACAGCAGCTGGAACGCCAGTCGTGCTTGATACAGGCCGTTTTAAGGCAACACATTTTAGCCTTTATCATCTTGAACTCGCTTTTAATCGTGGCCAGTTCAATTTTCAAAGCGAAGTCATGTTAGAGCCTGTACAGCAATCAGTTGGACCACTTCTTCTCCAGTCTGGTGCATACATGCAGTGCGGGTATTTTCTCACAGGAGAACACGCAAAATATCTCAAACAGGCTGGTGTCTTTGATTACAATGTAAATCCTTTTACACCATTTTTTGGGACAGGCCGCAAAGGACGCATACGTGGTTGGGGTGCTTGGGAACTTGCGTTTCGATGGTCCTATGTTGATCTTGCAAACCGTGACTATAACCCAGCTAACTATCTTCCAGATCCAGACGCTATTTTACCGCCGAATCCACAGTTTGGCGTCCTCAACCAGTCAACGGTAGCAATCAATTGGTGGTGGAATCGTGCGATGCGTGTGCAGTTCAATTGGATTCATAGCATGCCGTCGTATACGGCAGGAACGACTGCACTGGTTCCTCCAACCATTACAGGCCCCGTTCCTTTTGACATTTTTGGTGCACGATTTCAAGCAGAGTTCTAGGAGTCATCATGCAAAAAATTGTATTCCTCATTTTCTTTATCGCGATTGGAAGCGTTTGTGCTGATGAAAAGAATGACAGACCAAACAACCATGATGGTCATTGTGATCTCTGCGGAAGCTGTCAATGTATTCGTCGCATACCAGTTGCGAAACCAATTATGAAAGAAGTGACAAAAACATGCATTGATACGAAGTGTGAAGATGTCATCATACCGGGCCCAGCATGTCTCTGTGGAAAAAAGCACGGACGTGATGAATGTGGATGTTTTTGGTATCCGCTTTGGAAACCAACGTGGGCGAAAGTGATAAAAAAAACCATTCCGGTACGAACAGAAGTGACACGAAAAGTCCCCAGTTATGAGTGGGTACTTGAAGAACGGTGCAAGCACTGCCGCTGATCGCATTGTGCTCAGAGTAATGGATCGGACGAATGTGATTACAATCAGTAACGCCACACCTTCATGCAATGTCATTCGTTGAAGGAATATTGCACGTTCAGCACGCCCACTCACCAGAATGACAAGAGGAGAGTATGAAGGGTGATTCAAAGATTTTGGGAAGACACCACCAGCATTGAGTGAAATGCAATGTGAGCGATGGGATGCTCCCAACATCTGATAGTTCAGCACAGCAGAAAATGGAGTCATACAACCATGAATAAACAATATCCCATTTCGCTCGTCGTGATGGTCACGCTGTTGGCAACAGCACCCTTCTTGCATGCGCAAGTGCAACAGCCCACCGAAGAGCAACTCTCGCGAATACTCAAACGTTTTCCTGAAGCAGACAAGGATAAGGACGGCACATTGTCTACGGAGGAGATCGAGGCAGTTCGCCAAATGTTCCAATCCAGGCAGAGGAATCGGCGCGCGGCCGGAGCGTCAGAACCGACACAGGCCGGGGATGCGAAACTTGCTGAGACGCTGGCGGACATGAATGCGCGGTTCAAGAATGTGGAAGTGGAGCTTCTTGAGTGGCCTGATGAGCTCCATACGAACCTTGGAAAAATGACAAAGCTTGCTTTGATGACACGGCCTGTGGAGAAGAGTGATGGGAAGCTGCCATTACTTATTAATTTGCATGGTGGTGGGCCGCGTTGGTTTAACAATAGTTTTCAACAGCAGCTGGTGATTGCGACTGAGCTAGGAATGAAGCGAGGATTTGATTTGGCGGAGCTTGCGGGCAAGGAGCTCATTGTGCTTGATCCAAATACAGCGGAACGTTGGGATGCGAATGCGCTCGATACGATGCTTGATTATGTGTTGGAAACCTTCCCTGAGATTGATACCAATCGTGTGTATGTGATGGGCTACAGCGCCGGGGGTGGGGCGACGTGGAGATGGATCAATCAATCGGCAGATCGTTTTGCAGCAGCAGCACCTTGTGGTTTTACGGGGGGCAGTGCTCAGGATGATGCAAGGAAGCTTGCGAAGTTACCTATTTGGGCGATGGCGGGCGGCGATGATGGGAAAAACCCAGCTGGAGTGAGAAACATGGTGGAGCGATTGAAGGTGGCAGGAAATGTAAACGTGAAACATACGGAGTTTGAAGGAGCGGATCATCGTGCGGGTGGCAGAGCAGTGTTTCGTACGGTGGAGTTGGTGGATTGGATGCTCGGGTTCAAGCGACCAGAGCACAAACAATGACAGATGAGCGTCAGACTCCTCCTTAGGGAACTCTCAGCATCTGATGGTGTTGTCTTCACAAGAACAACACCAGGTTTGCCGGTT
>CAXFJI010000257.1:0-4482 GCA_964003275.1 uncultured Planctomycetaceae bacterium | reverse complement strand
ATTGTTGAATCACGTGGTAGGGTTGAGGGTGTTTCGAAGGATCCGTTTGCCACCAGAAAACCATAAAGATTGCTTGTCGTTGTGTCATGAGCCTCCCGTCCTTAAGAGCTTCTGAGCATTTGCACGGAGTCAAATATGAGATCCGTGGTGCACTTGCGCGTCGTGCCGAACAGCTCGAAAAAGAAGGTCATGACATCATCAAACTCAACATCGGGAATCCAGGGCTATTTGGCTTTCGTATGCCTGGATCGATGCGGGTTGCTATTGTGGAAAACCTGCATCAGGCCGATCCATATTCGCATCAAAAAGGTATTTTTCCTGCACGAGAGGCTGTGGTCATGCAGCAGCAGAACCGTGATGTGATGGACGTCACGGCAGATGATGTGTTCATTGGTAATGGCGTCTCAGAGCTGATCATGCTTGCCATGCGTGCACTTCTCAATCCTGGAGATGAGGTCCTTGTGCCAAGCCCAGACTACCCGCTCTGGACGGCAGCAGTTGTGATTCATGGTGGGAAGGCAGTGCACTATCCCTGTCGACCAGAACGTGACTTTGTACCTGATCCAAGTGAGATTGAATCACTTATTACGAACAAGACCCGAGCCCTTGTTCTTATCAATCCAAACAATCCGACAGGTGCGACCTATCCTCGTGAAACCATTCAGGCGTTTGCTGACATTGCCGAAAAACATCATCTCCTTTTATGTGCTGATGAAATCTATGATGAGATGGTGTACGACGAAAATGAATTTGTTCCGGCAGCCACTGTGGCTCGGCATGGTCTGTGTCTCACATTCAGTGGTTTGAGTAAAGTCTATCGTGCGTGTGGGCTCCGTGTTGGATGGCTCGTCTTCTCAGGTGAGCGCGAGCATGCCCGTGACTTCATTGATGCCGTCGACATGCTTGCGTCACTACGGTTGTGTTCTAATGTGCCGGGACAATATGCCGTCCAGACAGCCTTGGGAGGCCACCAGTCTATTCTGGATCTGACTCGATCAGGTGGGCGACTCCATGCAAGCCGTCGGGCAGTCCTTGATGCTGTTGGTGCAAGCAAATACTTATCCATCATTCCACCACAAGGTGCCATGTATGGTTTTATTCGGGTGCATGCAGAACGATTGCCTGGTGGCATGGAGGCATTTGATGATGAAGTGTTTGCACTTGAACTGCTTCAGCAGAGGCACGTACTGGTCGCTCCAGGGTCAAGTTTTAATGTGCCTTATCGTAATTATTTCCGCGTCACCCTTCTTCCAGATGCTGATGAGATTGTGGAAGTATTTGGACGTATCGAGTCACTTCTTGATGATGTGATGCTTTCATGACATGTGCGTATGAGCCATGGGTGCTTTGTTGGTGCACCAGCAGCAGGGATTGCTCATCTGACAGGAGCATGGTCTGCTACATGACAGAAAGTACATTCTCTTTGTGTTGGCAAACGTTTGACTGTTTTGAAGGAGGGGAGCATTCATGAGTGCGTCAGAAAATGTTACTGGGAAAGTTTCCAGTGTGATGCAGGAAGATCGTGTCTTCCCACCATCGGCAGAGTTTGCTCGTCAAGCGAGAATCAGCTCCCTGGAGGAGTATCAAAAGATTTACGATGAGGCGAAGGAAGACCTTGAAGGTTTTTGGGATTCCCGAGCAAAAGTACTCCCATGGACCGCACCGTACTCGAAGGTGCTTGACTGGCATCCTCCTCATGCAAAGTGGTTTGTTGATGGGCAAATCAATGTTTCTGAATGCTGCCTGGATCATCATATTGCTTCAGGCAAAGGAGATAAAAAAGCACTTGTGTGGGTCGGTGAGCCTGAAGGTGAACGACGTGAATTTACGTATTCCCAGCTTCATGCTGAAGTGTGTCGGGTCGCTGCAGGGCTGCAAAAAATCGGCATCAAGCCCGGTCAGGTTGTTTCCATATACATGCCGATGACACCAGAACTGGTTATTGCCATGCTCGCATGCGCACGTATCGGTGCTGTGCACTCTGTCATCTTTGGTGGATTTTCAAGCGAAGCGATTGCTGATCGAAATCAGGACGCTCAGGCGGTCGCTGTCATAACGGCTGACGGCGGATGGCGTCGTGGAACGCAATTACCGCTCAAAGAGAATGTGGACAATGCGCTGTCGTCGTCGGCGCATGAATCATCAACTGTCAAGCATGTGATCGTCCTCCGGCGAACAGGACAACCGGTCGACATGGTGGATGGGCGCGACATCTGGTGGCATGATCTGATAGAAGGAATGCCTGCTGACACACCTGCAGTCCCAATGGATTCTGAGTCGCCCCTGTTCATTCTCTACACGAGTGGTTCGACAGGAAAGCCAAAAGGTATCAAGCACACAACTGGTGGATATATTCTCTGGGCAAAGACGACAACGGAGTGGGTCTTTGATATTCGTGACAGCGATCTTTTCTGGTGTACGGCAGACTGTGGATGGATCACTGGTCACAGTTACGTGACCTACGGACCGCTTGCTGCTGGTTCGAGTATTCTCATTTATGAAGGTGCCCCAAACGCTCCTAATGAAGGACGATTCTGGCAGATTATTGAGCAGGAAAAACCATCGATTTTCTACACAGCGCCGACAGCTATTAGGGCTTTTATGAAGTGGGGCATGCAGCATATTGAGGGTCGTGATCTTTCGAGTCTCAGACTGTTGGGAACCGTGGGCGAAGGTATCAATCCCGAGGCATGGATGTGGTATCACGAGGTCATCGGTGGTACTCGGTGCCCCATCGTCGATACGTGGTGGCAAACCGAAACTGGGGGCATCATGATGAGTCCGCTCCCCGGCTGTACGCCCACGAAGCCGGGCAGTTGTACGCTTCCGTTACCTGGTGTCTATCCAGAAATAGTGGATGCTGCCGGAACACCTGTCGAGCAAGGAGAAGGTGGATGGCTCGTCATGACTCGACCATGGCCCGGGATGTTGCGGGGTATTTGGGGAGATGAGGAACGATTTGTTGAAACCTATTGGGAAAAAGTGCCAGGCAAGTATCTTGCGGGAGATAACGCGCGTCAGGACTCGGATGGTTACTATTGGATCATGGGACGTATCGATGATGTGCTCAACGTGGCAGGCCATCGACTCTCAACAATAGAAATCGAGAGTGCGTTGGTCAGTCATCCCGTTGTTGCAGAAGCAGCTGCAGTCGGGCGTCCTCATGATGTCAAGGGAGAGGCCGTTGCAGTGTTTGTTACCCTTCGAGAGGAGGAGCCATCAGACGCTCTGAAAGACACATTGAGAAAACATGTTCGTCAGCAAATTGGTGCGATTGCATCGCCAGATGACATCCATTTTACCAATGCGCTCCCAAAGACTCGGAGTGGCAAGATTATGCGTCGGTTACTACGAGACATTGCAGCTGGTAGAGAGGCGGTTGGCGATACGACAACACTCGAAGACTATTCGGTGTTAGCAAAATTGCGAGGCGATCAGGAATAGTACAGCGAGTGATCTTCGTTTTATGGCAACCACTCCAGAATTACTTGCTCCTGCTGGCAACAAGGAGTGTATTCGTGCCGCAATAGAAAACGGTGCTGATGCAGTCTACTTCGGCCTGGACTGTGGATTTAATGCCCGAGCACGAGCAGCAAACTTTCGGATTACCGAGTTGCCCCATGTGATGGAGATGCTGCATGATCGCGGCCTCAAAGGGTATGTCACACTGAATGTTCTTGTGTTTAGTGATGAACTCTCAGAATTTGAGCAGGTTGTGAAGGCCTGTGATGCAGCTGGTGTTGATGCTGTTCTTGTTCAGGATGTGGGGGCCGCTCGCATGATTCGGACGGTGTGTCCAGATCTGCCAATTCATGGCTCCACTCAGATGACGTTGACGAGTGCAGAAACTGTGCGTCTGGCACATGCACTTAACATGCAGAGAGTGGTGCTTGCTCGTGAATTATCGCTCGAAGAGATTCTGTCAATTCGTAAGGGCACAACCATGCCGCTGGAGGTGTTTGTGCATGGTGCATTGTGTGTTGCATATTCCGGGCAATGCCTGACCAGTGAGTCACTTGGCGGTCGGAGTGCCAATCGCGGCCAATGTGCCCAGGCCTGTCGTCTTCCGTATGAGCTTGTTTGTGATGGCAGGCACATGGACCTTGGCAACAAAAAGTATCTTCTTTCTCCTCAGGATCTGGCAGCGCATGCGCTGATTCCCAAACTGATTGAGGCAGGTATCGCATCGTTCAAGATTGAGGGTCGACTGAAGACCCCAGAGTATGTTGCGAATATTACCAGCCATTATCGCCGAGTCATTGATGATGCTGTCGCATCACGGGATAGCTCATTGAATCAGGATGACATTGAAGCGATGGAACTGTCCTTTTCTCGTGGCTTTTCGAATGGATGGCTGGAAGGGTGTGATCACAAAATGCTTGTGCCGGCACTGACGAGCGCGAAGCGGGGTGTTCGACTTGGCAGGGGGGTCAACGTGCATCGGGATTCTGTTCAAATAGAGTTGGCAGATGGACTTATTCG
>CAXFJI010000256.1:0-4484 GCA_964003275.1 uncultured Planctomycetaceae bacterium | reverse complement strand
ATGAAAATGATCCTTTTGTTATTGAGGGAATTGAGTGTTCACAAAGTGCCCTTAGTGTAAGCCCGAGTGCTCAAAGTCGAAAGGAGGTTATCGTCGTATGACGCTTCGCAGGAGCCAGAGCCCCCAAAGCGTAATAAGAGCGTTTCCTGCCCAGACGGCAGCGGGTGGTAAGGCACCAGCCTTCACTCGAGAAACCCCCATCATGAAGATAGGATAATACACAACTAAGATAGGTAGAAAACAGAGAAAAAAACTGGTTAGGAAGTCAGCATTTCGCATGCGAATTGCCATCGGGGCGCCTACGAGCACAAAACACAAACAACTAAAACCATTTGCCCATCGACGCCATGGTTCCATGATAATTCGTGTCAGTCGGTTTGAGTGATGTTTCATTGCAGAAACATAGCCTGTCACATGTGTTGGAGTTGTTAGGTTGAGTTGCCCTGACAAGATTGCCAAAGCCTGTTCGCCTGCGACAATCTGTTCTAATTCATCGATCCGCTTTGTCTCTTCAATACGAGCTTTTGGAAAGTCGACCATGGCAATCTCAGATGGACTGGTAGATGAAATCCCTTTACGGCTCATGGAATCTAAAGGAATTTTACGAACAATGGTGTCAGGAAAAACGGCCTTTACATCCCCCATATGAAGTGTTCCATCGTAGAAGGTCACAATCAATTCACTGGCATCAGCATCGGTAGCGATTTCTGCTTCAGCGGCTGAAACGGTGGCAGGAGTGCCGCTTCCTCCTCCTTGTGTGAAAGACAGAGTTGGGCGGATAAGACGCCGACCATCTATTCCTTTTACATTTATTGAGACTTGAGGCGTGCTATAAGATCGCTGCTGCCTAAGACGACTGTAAATTATTTCTTCCACGCTATTCACGATTACCCGTCGTATGCCTGACCTGCCCCATGAAACCGCGACATCATTAAGCCAAACGGATATGAAACTGACGAGAATGGCGAGTGCAATGGCAGGCCAGATGGCGGCTACCGGTGAAATTCCTGCTGCTTTGAGAGCTGTTATTTCATTACTGGCCGACATTCGGCCAAACACACTTGCTACTGCGAAGAGCATGGTGCCGGGAACAGCGAATCGCATTGCCTCCGGTAATACAAATGGAACGAGTCGTGCGATCTGAAGAATACCCAAGCCTTGCTGTTGTGCCTCTTTTACAAGTCCAACAATGAGCATGAAGAGGGTGAGTGCAGAGAGTGACAGAAGAAAGACCTGTAATAACTCAACTAGAACATAACGGGAAATAATTTTCATAAGACCAATAGTGTACTGTTGAATCAGTGGTCATTGTCAGGTCGGTTTTTTAGATCGATGTCATCGTCATGAATTGTCAGAGTGTCTCGTTGCCGCGGTAGTGAGTTTTCAATTCGACAGAGGGCTTGAATCGCTGATGTAATAGCCACGCTAAATCCATGATCAACATTCCCTGATCTTGCCTTGGAAGCAAGGTCAATAATGCTCTCTCGATCTGAAGGCGGTAAGGAGTTAGATGCACTGTCAATCGTTTTGGCAAGGTTTTCTAAAAGAGCCTCGGTGGGGGTGCAGTCAGCATCTCGGTAAGGACCATCAGAGTTTTTTATCTTCTGGGAGCCCCGAGCCGTGTCTCCTTGGCTAACGGAAGATAATAAGGCGTAGCAGAGAAAGACAATCGTGGCGAGTGATGTAGTTACAACGCTAATGGCTATCATTGCCTCTAGAAACGGGCTACTTGGTTGCAGGAGGTCGCCTTTCATAATGAGGCTCAAGAAAAAGCAGATGCCTGCAGCGATAAGTGGTTTCCAGGCGATGCGGCGCGTGGTGATATCATCATTAACCGAATCTGTAAGAGACCACGGTTCCTGTTTCGCAAATGTGTTTGTGACCTCCTCAGCGCCTGCTCGAGCCAGTAGAACAGTTGTATTGTCTGGCGCGCCACGCGCAAGTGTCAGCCCAACAAGAGCTTGAGTTGCTTCACCAAGATTGTGGTATGAAGCAAGAAGGCCGATTTCTGCATCACTTAGCTGGCCCGAGAGTCCATCACTACATAGCACGAAGATATCTCCTTCATGCACAGGCCATGGACCTTCGAGATCTGCATCCACTGCTGGATGTGGTCCCATTGAACGCGTGATAATGTTTTTTGGAATTCCTTTAGCTTCTTCTCCAGCAAGTCCGCATTCCCATGCCAGTGAGTGATCGCGAGTGAGTTGTTCAATTTGATGACCACGAATTCTGTATATGCGACTGTCTCCAATATGGCCTATGAGTGCTCCTCGCGGTACGATTGTAAGAGCGCTGCAAGTTGTCCCCATGCCATGGAATTCAGGAAACTTTTCTCCCTTCTCAAATATCTCACTGTTTGCCTTTTGGAATGCCTGCTGGAGAGCCTCAGGTGGAGTCTCTGAGTGGGTCTTTTTGTAAAGCAGCGGGATGCGTTCAGCAGCCATCCGGCTAGCTTCTTCCCCTGCAGCATGGGCTCCCATGCCATCGGCAACGAGGAGGATCCAGCCGCGCGTTCGAAATGCCTCCAGATCCACAGGTCTGAGGCAGGCGTGTGAATCTTGATTTATAGCCCGTCGGCAGCCTACGTCTGAGCGGCTGCTGAAAGAAAGGGTTGTGCCGTTTCCCAAACGTGGAAGCCCTGGAGGAATTTAAAAATTACAAAGTCCAGAGATTCTAGCGGGAGATGACAGGTAGGGCGATATGTGTTGTTTTGGGACGTTTCTGAAGTCATCTCTGGTCTGGTGGCCGGTGCTGAACGTTTCTATGGTTTCAGCCATGCAATCATTTCGAATGTTCGCCTTTCATGTTTCCGTGCTATTGATTCTTGTCACTTTGCCTAGTGGCTGTGTGCAGCGACGTATGACAATACGTAGCACTCCCCCAGGTGCACTTGTTTACGTTGATGATTACCAAATAGGCACGACGCCAGTGTCAACTGACTTTGTGTATTACGGCACAAGGAAAATACGACTCATAAAGGATGGTTATGAGACTCTTACAGTCAGTCAACCATTCCCTCTTCCTTGGTACCAGATATTTCCGCTCGACTTTGTCACAGAGAACATCTGGCCTGGAGAGATCCGTGACGAACGAGTTGTAGACCTTTCAATGATGCCGGCTGCTGCAACACCGCCGGAAGAAGTGGTTAGCCGTGCTGAAGTAGCGAGGCTTGCAGCTGGTGGAGGTTCCTCTGCTTCTTTGTCAGTGCCTCAGCCAGCACCTGTACCAGCAACACTTCCTCTGCCTCCGCCCCAACCCAACACGTCTGTTCCTCCGCAGACACCAGCGCCATTGAGTGGCCCGGTCTTTCCGGGAATGCAAAATCCAGGCATGCAGGTGCCAATACAGAATTCTCCCCAGCAAGGTGTACCTAGTCTTGGTGTGCCATAATGCACGAATCGTTCTTACCAGAAGCGAATGACCGACCCACACTCAATCGGCTGAAGATCACGCGTTTGCGTGAATTACTTCAAGAGATTCTTCCTCGCAACGACTTCTACTCAAAGAAGTTGGCAGGTGTGCAAAGACCGAAAGATATTCATTCACTCGAGCAAATAGAAGATTGGCCTTTCACGCTTAAAGAAGAACTTGTTGCGTCGGTTCGAGATGCAAATGAAAAGAGTCCATGTCTCCCAGGGAATCTAACGTATCCAGTTGAGAACTATGTGCGATATCACCAAACCAGTGGTACGCATGGTCGACCACTTCCTGTATTTGATACGGCTGATGACTGGCAGTGGTGGATGGAGTGTTGGCAAAACGTATTGATTCGCGGTGGTGTTATGGAACACGACCGCGTTTTCGTTGCGTCATCATTTGGTCCATATATTGGTTTCTGGAGTGCGTTTGATGCGGTTATCCATTTCGGAGCGACGGCAGTCCCAACGGGTGGGCTGTCATCTCGTGCTCGATTGGAATTAATGCGCTCTGTTAGGGCAACAGTTCTGATTGCTACTCCAAGCTATGCTCTTCATTTGATTGAGGTAGCGGGAGAAGTGGGTATTGATGTTAATTCACTAGCAATCCGACTGATAATCGTGGCTGGAGAGCCTGGAGGATCTTCTCCATCGGTGCGCACCAGACTTCAACAGGCGTGGGATGCAGAAGTTATTGATCATGCAGGTGCGACAGAGGTGGGGCCATGGGGTGTCGGAGATCAACAAGGAAAAGGACTCAATATTCTTGAACCGTGGTTCCACCCCGAGTTTTTGTCATTGAAAACTGGTGCCCAAGCGACTGATGGAGAATTGTCTGAACTCGTAATCACAACTCTTGGACGCTCTGGTGCTCCAGTGATTCGATATCGCACAGGTGATGTGGTGCGTCCTCATTGGCCAACAGAAGATCAGATTGATGTATGTCCGTGGGTACAGCTTGTGGGTGGTGTTCTTGGGCGAGTTGACGAGATGTTTATTGTTCGAGGTGTTAACATATTCCCGCAGTCTATTGATGATATTGTTCGAAGTTTTCCTGAAATCTTG
>CAXFJI010000255.1:0-4540 GCA_964003275.1 uncultured Planctomycetaceae bacterium | reverse complement strand
TGCCTACTGTCCTTGTGACGCAGCAATTGCCAGTCTCGCAGAACTTCGAGGATACAACTACCAACTCCAGCCACGACACCGAATTATGACCGATGAGATTACCAGTGGTGCCGATATTCTTGGTGCCCTTGTCATGGGCCATCCCCTTCAGTCCTGGTGGTGCGGAACTGATCTATCAATCGAAGAGTCACGACGATTAGTCCCACATCAAAATGCGACGACTATGCAGGTTGCTATTTCTGTTGTCGCGGCCTGCATGTGGATGATTGAACATCCAGAAGAGGGAGTGAAACTCCCCGATGATCTGCCACACGAATATGTCCTCGGAATTGCAAAGCCTTACCTCGGCACATTTATTTCTGTTCAAAGCGACTGGACTCCCCTGAAACATTATGAAAATACGTTTGAGGGGTATAACAGCCCATCAATGGACCATGAGGATCCTTGGCAATTCAAAAACTTTCTGATTACAGATGGAGACTGATGCAGCCATCGTAGCTACCTAACGTTAGCTCGGCGCCCCCTTAGGGATCTCACCAAAAGACATGCCCCGTCCGAGGGTTCTTCAACCAATATGAATCAAAAAACTCTTCTTGCATTGGCAAAAAAGCATGGCACGCCTTTATTCATTGTTGACCACAATGAATTAAGAAAAAACTATGCCCTCTTTCGAAAGCACTTTCCTCGCGTTCAAATCTATTATGCCGTGAAGGTGAATAGTGACCCTGCAATTGTAAAAACATTCTATGACCTTGGCGGGAGCTTTGATGTCGCCAGCATGCAGGAGTTTCATACTGTCCACGAAAACATCAAAAAACTTCCTGCGAAGAAGCGCCAGCATTTTATTTGGGACAAAATAATTTATGCGAATCCCATCAAACCAATCGAAACACTTCGCGAGCTAGACCGCTACAAACCACTTGTAACGTATGACAACCATGAAGAAGTAAAGAAAATTGCAAAGCATGCTCCACATGCCGGCCTCGCACTTCGTCTTCGTGTCCCGAATACTGGCTCCATGGTTGAGTTATCCAGTAAATTTGGTGCATTACCTGGGGAGGCCGTTGACCTTATTCAATATGCGCATGACGCTGGTCTCGTCGTTGAGGGACTGTCTTTCCATGTGGGAAGCCAATGCACCAATCCAGAAAACTACATTCAGGCAATTCTTTTATGCGCGAATATCTTTCATGAATCCAGGACCCGTGGATTTAACCTGAAACTTCTTGATATCGGTGGTGGCTTTCCAGCTGCCTATGATTCCAGCGTTCCAAAATTCAGTGAGCTTGCAAAGAAAATCAACCATGAACTCAATCGCCTCTTCCCAAAGGATATTGAGATTCTTGCTGAGCCTGGACGTTTTCTCGTCGCATCTGCTGCTCATGCTGTGTCAAAGATTATCGGGAAAGCAGTGCGAAATGATAAGCTTTGCTATTACGTCAATGACGGTGTCTACCACACGTATTCAGGTGTCATTTTTGATCATTGTAGATACCGCATGAAGAGTTTTAAGCGTGGAAAAAAACGCCTGTGTGCCGTCTTTGGCCCAACGTGTGATGCGCTAGACACAATCAGTCTGGCTGAACAACTACCAGATCTTGAAATCGGCGACTATCTCTACAGCGAGGATATTGGTGCTTATTCTGCAGCGAGTAGCACACACTTCAATGGCTTCCCTCCTGCAAAGGTCATTCATATCAATCAACAGACTCTCTGAGCACGACTGTGGGCTGTTGTCATGAAGGCACTGCTCAATAACACGCTCAATGACCAGCCATTGAATCTGGCCGAACTGCTTCAATGAGGTGATAGGTCTTCACTTCTTCACGAGCAACACCCTGCCATGATTGTGGCAGGTGCTGGAGGTACCAGTGAGGTCGTTTGGTCACAACTAATAATGTGCCACCTGGTGCGAGCGCTCGCCAGGCTGCGTCAACAAATAATTCCGCTATTCGAAAGTTTGCATAATACGGTGGATTGGCCAGAACCAAATCGTATGTTCCAGGATCAGGCACGGCCCCTCCAGATTCAAGATACGTCGCTATATTTGGTAAGTCATTTTTTTTCGATCCGATGCGAGTGCACTCGACAGCCCTCGCCGATGAATCAAGTGCACAAACCTCCACGCTTGGGTCACGGGCCGCAATGCCCAACGCAACTCCTCCAGACCCACAACCGACGTCGAGGACGTGGGTACCGGGTGCAACATCGACCGCATTCAGGAGATGTCGAGCGCCTGGATCAAGGCGACGATGCGCAAACACACCAGGACGAGTATGCAGAGTCAACAAATGTTCACGATCACGAAACACAACGTCACACGAAAAATCTCGATTTTTTTTCAACTCATGTGTTTTCTCGACGACATAACCCACTGTTGATGGTTTTGATCCCTTATCAGTTTTTACGCGAACCTTTTCACCAAGCGAGACGAGCTGTTCTCGAAGCCACGTATCTCTTGGATTATCAATCGCTGTTACGAGAAATCCACCAACGACAAGCTGCATAAAGGCTTGCTGAATTAATTCACGTGTAAACTCTGCCTCTCCATTTTTGAGAAGAGGTACAACCGCAAGGTCATACGGGCCTGCCGGAAGATCAGCAACACACAACGGGCAGAGCCGCTCAGGCTTTGTCTCCCATCCTGCTAAGGCAAGATCATGCTGATACAAATCAAAAAAACAGCATGTGACAGCAGCCTGAGGACGCTCATGAGCAATCTCACATGCCGTTTGGGCCCGACCAACGGTTGTGCAGACAACACTCATTCCAGGCAATTCACGGGCAATCGCAGCAGCGTGTACTTCACTTGGACGTGGCGGAAGTTGTTGATTACTGACGGTCATTCGCCGATGTAGCACCCTTTTCTTCTTCAACAACAGGCTCAAGCGTGATTGGATCACGTGAGGGAAGATGGGTTACACGACCATCAAAAAATTCATCCATTTGAGCTCGCTTTTCAAGATCGCCTGGGGCAATCTTTTCCCAATTGCCAACAACCAAAATCGCCATTTGATCCGGATCAAGGTATTGTTGGGCCACCCTCTGAATATCTTCACGACTCACCGACTTTACTTTCTCACGAAATGTCTTCCAAAAGTCTTTTGGTCGACCAGTCCACTCGTCATTGACAAATACTCGCAACATGCGGGACTTGCTTTCGAATTGTCTTGGAAACGTTTCGATAAGGCTTTGCTTTGCTGTTTCAAGTTCTTCTTCCGTGACCGGCTCATCACGGATTTTATTGATCTCATTCAACACAATCTTGGTCGCTAGAGCGACCGTTGCATTTTTGCTTTCAAAACTCACTCGAAAGTCACCTGGATAGTAAACTTTGGGAGTAACCGTCGATCGCACTGAATATGCCAATCCCTCGTTACTTCGAACCTGTTGCATAAGTCGGCTCGTAAATCCTCCAGCGCCGAGGATCTCATCGAGAAGTAACAATGGAATCAGATCTGAATTGTTTCGGGTGATTGAGCGAAGGCCAAGTATCACCTTGCCCTGAGGGATATCTTTGTGAACATGATAGAGGCCGGGTTCAAGTGTGACTGAAGGAGCAATAGGATCCGGAACGTCCTTGCCATGCTCCCAATCCCCCAACAATCGTTCCAAACGTGAAAGAATGTCTTGCTCTTCAAAATCTCCCGACACTGCAATGATGACGTTTCCAGGATGAAAGAGTTGTTGATGCATTTCTGCCAATCGCGATCGGCTGATCGCTGCCACACTTTCTCCGGTTGGCTGTGAGCCCTCAAAATGCTCCGTGCCATACAGAAGTTGCCTCCACTCTCTCCCGAGGATTGATGATGCATTGTCATTTCGTTGCTTAAGTGATTCCAGCAGCCTCGCCTTCGTTGTTTTGAGTCGCCCCTCATCGAAGGCTGGATTTCGCAGGATTGCCATAAAAAGGCTGAGACTTTCATCGAGATTCTGCTTCAGGCAATTCATTCTTGCCGTTGTGAATGTATCGCTTGCTGAGACTGAGATCTCAGTCGCCAAAAAATCGAGTGTTTCATCGAGCTCAGCGGGAGATATGTTCTCAACACCTCCCTCCCGTAGTAGGCGGGCAGTCATTGATGCTAGCCCAGGAATCTCAACCGGGTCACGCGAACTTCCACCCTTAAATGTCATCACAACGTTGACTAATGGAAACTCATGCGAGGGAGCAAGAAATACGACAGTACCATCCCGAAGTTGCCGTCGAAATGCTGCAGCGGAAGGTGGCTCATAGGAGAGCGGTTCAAACACAATTTTTTCAGGTCGATCAGGGATCGTGACTATTCCAGCAGAAACATCTTTGGCAACCACATTTTTAGCATCGTTCCTAACGTCCTTCTGCGTGAACACAGCGAGCACAACGAGCGCACCAATGGCCAGAAAAATGACTGAGACTCGGGAATTCATTTGCCCTCCTCCTGACGACGATAAATTGCGACACTTCGATTTGTCGAAGTGAAATACTCGTTGGCTACTCTCTGAATGTCTGCGGCTGTAACAGCCTCGTATTTTGCTGGTCCTTCATTAATTTCATTCCAAT
>CAXFJI010000254.1:0-4551 GCA_964003275.1 uncultured Planctomycetaceae bacterium | reverse complement strand
AGCATCCGTTGCCGAAGCAAAAGATTTAGTTGTGCAAGTGAGGTCACTTGTGAAGACACTTCCTGCTTCACAAAGAGAGGTGATCGATCTTTGGTGCGAAGGTTTTACGCACAAAGAGATTTCAGGAATTACTGATCGCTCGGAAGGTCATGTGCGCGTCCTTGTTCACCGTGGTCTCACTGCTCTACGTCGTCACCCACTCTTAAGGTCACTGCTTACTGCACAACACGTAAGTGAGGGAAAATCATGAATACTAAGAAAACAAAAGCATTTGATATCGAGGAAGAAATCACTCCCACAGAACAGGAACGGTTCGAAGCGAAGATTACAGCCTATGCTCTTGGGCAACTTCCAGAAGATGAAAAAGCAGAAGTTGAACGCTTGTTAGCTGATCAAAGCCGAACGGACTTGCGGGAGCATGTAGCCGAGATCCAGTCGGTTGCCGAGGTCATCCGATCAACACCTGATGAAGAAGAGCTCTCTCGGTCATCAGATCTTCGAAGAATGGTTCTCGCCGCAGTGACGCAGCCAGAGCCAGTTCGTTCGCGTGCAGTCCGGTACAGATGGCTTGTTTCGGTCGGTGCCGTGGCTGCGTGTGTGCTGGTTATCATAGCTCTTCCTCAAGCCTTCGAAGAGAGAAGGTTGGAACAGAAGGATGTTGCATTTGTTGCGAAAGATTTTGATGGATCGCGAGAAGAAAAGCGCAAGAGCTTATTAAGGGGACCAGACAATGCCTTAAGGGAACAGGAATCGGCTTCGACGCGCTCTCGTAGAGTTGCTGACACTAGCCCGGCGGTAGATCTTCCGGCGTCAAATCTTTCAGATCGAAGGCAGTTGGGTAGGAAATCTGAGCCGGTAAAGGCTCTGAATCTCAGTGCAGCAGAGGAGGCAGCTGAGGGGATGGGAGAGGATCATCCGTTTGCAGCAGATGCATCAGGGCAGGTTGAAGGTCAAGCCCGAGTTATGGCCTCCCAGTCGGCAGCTTTGGCACCGACTGATGAAGCAGAACAATTAGGACTAAACGCTGTCGGTGGGGGAGTTGGTGGCGGTGCAGCTGCTCTTGCTCGTAACAAACCCAAAAAGACACAGGAGTCAGATGGCTTGTATTTCAAGCGAAGTGCAGCTCGAAGCGTACCTAATTCAGAACGGTATTTGCATGATGAATATGGGATTAATGATAGGGAGCGGCCCCAATCTTCTTCCGGTGAAGGGTATGCAGAGATCATTGAAAATACAGGAGTCTCACCAAAAGATCATCCGCTCTCAACATTTTCAATTGATGTCGACACGGCCTCATATGCCAATACGCGACGATTTCTTCAATCGCGTCGGTTACCTCCTCAGGATGCGGTCAGAATTGAGGAACTGATTAATTATTTTCAGTATGATTACCCTCAGCCAGAGGGCGACACGCCCTTCTCTGTTACCGTAGATGCCGCACGGTGCCCTTGGAATAGTGGTCATCGCCTCGTTCGAATTGGCTTACAGGGCCAGTCAATCGACCGTGATGCACGGCCAGTTGGAAATCTTGTATTCCTGATTGATGTTTCGGGTTCGATGCAGTCCTCGAATAAATTACCACTTGTTCAGCAGGCTCTTGGTTTGCTTGTGGATGAGCTGACCGAGAATGATCGAGTGTCTATCGTGACCTATGCTGGACGTGCAGGTCTTGTTTTAGCACCAACAACAGGTGATCAGAAGCAAGTCATTCGTGATGCTATTGAGTCCTTGTCAGCCGGGGGTTCAACGCATGGGAGCGCTGGAATCAATCTAGCCTACGAGCAGGCTCAAGAACATTTTGTCGATGGTGGAGCCAATCGGGTGATTCTTGCAACCGATGGAGATCTGAATGTCGGAGTAACCAATACGAATAACCTGAAGGATCTGATTGCTGAAAAAGCAAAAACAGGTGTATTCCTGACGGTGCTCGGTTTTGGTGAAGGAAATTTACAAGATGAAAAGATGGAAGCACTCGCTGATCATGGGAATGGTATCTACGGATACATTGATGGTGTTCGTGAGGCGAGGAAGGTCTTTGTTGAGCAACTGACCGGTAGCACTGTGACGATTGCCAAAGATGTGAAGATTCAAGTGGAGTTTAATCCAACTCAAGTAGCATCGTACCGTCTGCTTGGCTACGAAAATCGTGCGTTGGCTGCTCGAGACTTTCGAGATGATAAGAAAGACGCAGGTGACATAGGAGCAGGTCATAGTGTGACTGCACTGTATGAGATTACTCTTGTCGGTGAGTCCGATGCTGATGAACCTGGTGTCGAGCCACTAAAGTACCAAGCTCCGGTTGAAGAAAAAGAGACTCCTACTGAAAATCTTGATCCCAGCGTTAGCCGTGAACTTCTTACAGTAAAGCTTCGTTGGAAAAAGCCTGATGCGGTTGAAAGCTCCGGTTTTGAAGTTCCTTTTTCAGATCGTGGACCATCTTTTGACGAAGCTTCGGTGGACTTTCGATTCGCATCCGCCGTTGCAGCCTACGGAATGATTCTAAGAAATAGTGGTCAAAAAGGTGATGCAACGTACGAAATGGTGTCTCGCATTGCAGGAGAGTCACTCGGTCAAGATGACGGCGGATATCGAGCCGAGTTTCTTGATCTCGTTCGCAAGGCACAAAATCTACAGAACAGGTGAAACGTGGGTGTCATCCGTATGTGCATTCAAACAACAGGGCAGGCCAAGGGCTCAATGATTTCCTTGGCCTGCTAGCCATCGTTCTGCATCAAGTGCTGACATGCAACCGGTACCTGCTGCAGAAATGGCTTGACGATAGTAATCATCAGCGACGTCTCCTGCAGCAAATACTCCCTCTACACTTGTCTCTGTTCGAAAATGCTTTTTCCATACGATGTACTTTTTAGGATTCAACTCGAGTTGATTGTCTAGAAAAGCTGTATTCGGTGTATGACCAATAGCGAGAAAAACTCCAGCAACATCAAGTGTAGTTTCTGTGTCTCCTCCTGATGAAGCTAGGCGCACTCCTGTCACACCATTTTTATCGTCTCCCAAAACTTCAGCCAGTGTGGTATTGAAATGAATAGAGACTTTATCATCATCGAACGCTCGTTGAGCCATAATTTTTGATGCTCGAAATTCATCTCGACGATGTACAAGGTGTACCGTACTTGCAAATTTTGTAAGGTACGTTGCTTCTTCGATTGCAGAGTCACCTCCTCCAATAACGACTAATGGTTTATTCCGAAATCGCGGTAATGCTCCATCACATACTGCACAGGCGCTGACGCCTCGATTTTTGAATGCCTCCTCACTTGGGAGTCCAAGCCAATTTGCACTTGCTCCCGTCGCCACAATGACGGACTTGGCATAAGTGGTTTCACCCGTTGATGAAACAAGTGCAAAAGGACGCTTTGAAAAGTCAACTTTGAGAATATCATCGGTGATGACTCGTGTTCCGAAATTACATGCTTGTTGACGCATCAGCTCCATGAGTTCGGGGCCAGTAATTCCATTGCCCTCATGAGGTGGCATGATCATTCGCCGATCTTGTGGAAGTGCTGAATCCAAAAATGTGCCTAAGTCACCCGCAGGAAAACCCGCAAAGTTTTCAACCTCACTGGTCAGGGCCAGTTGTCCCAAAGGAAGCGTGCCAGCCATGCGATTCTCTTCGCTAATGGCTCCTTCAAAAACAAGGGGCTTGAGTTGGGCTCGAGCCGCATAGATTGCAGCTGACCAACCAGCGGGACCACTTCCAATAATGACGACGTTTTCTACTGCGGCGGGCATAGGTGCTCCATTTCTCGATGTGTTTGGCTTACTCCCGGTGATCGTGCGAAGCATTCGACTCAGTCGGTGTGATTCGGCATGATAGTCTGGGCGGCGACAGTATAGGCGGCTTTTCCCAACTTTCCCAAGGTGTGCTTCACGATGACTGTCTTCATGATCGTTCTCGGAGCAGCTTTGCTCCTTATTGCAGGATATGCTACCTATGGCCGCTGGTTAGCCGAAAAGATTTTTCGACTTGATGCGACTTCAGAAATGCCGAGTGTGGCACTCCGGGACAATAAAGATTATGTCCCAACATCTCCTGCAATTGTATTTGGACATCATTTTACAAGTATTGCAGGAACAGGTCCTATTGTTGGTCCTGCGCTTGCCATCATGTGGGGATGGGGGCCAGCCATTCTGTGGGTCCTTTTTGGAGCAATCTTTATTGGTGCAGTACATGATATGGCAGCGTTGATTGTAAGTTGTAGAAATCAGGGCATGACTATTGGTGAAGTAGCTGGTCGGCTGCTCAATCCGAGAGTCAGGTTCCTCTTTCTCGTGCTGTTACTTTTTGCACTGTGGATAGTGCTTGCGATTTTTGGGTGGGTGATTGCCAGTGTTTTTGTGCAATTTCCTGAATCAGTAGTCCCTGTCTTTCTTCAGATTCCAATTGCCGTTTGGATAGGCTTATGTGTCCACAGAACAGGACGCAACTTACTTGTGCCAAGCATTGTTGCCCTTGCCATAATGATAGCCACAGTGTGGTTGGGAGCAGGTTGTCCGGGCCTGGACTGGACTGGAGGGTGGGTCGGAAAT
>CAXFJI010000253.1:0-4567 GCA_964003275.1 uncultured Planctomycetaceae bacterium | reverse complement strand
GGCCATACAGGTGCTGGAGCATTCGAGCGTAGTGATTGAAGATCGAACCAGTTTTCATGCCACACACGTGGTATAGTCAGGTTTTGGTATTACGCGTGCCAAATGCTGTTTCTTTTGAAACGTGGCAAGTCGATGTTTTTCTAGAAAAGAAAGTCCCATGCGAATTAATAACCATCGAAGTTTTTCATCCGCTCGTACTGGTTTCACACTGGTGGAACTTCTTGTTGTGATCGCAATCATCGGCATTCTTATTGGGTTACTCTTGCCCGCAGTCCAACAAGCTCGTGAGTCAGCAAGACGTTTAGCTTGTAGCAACAACATAAAACAATTGGTTTTGGCAACGCATAATTACGCTTCAAACAATGGGTTTTTTCCTCCGAGCTTGGTACATGAGCCAGGTACTGCATTCCCAGCCAATACTGAGGCGTGGGGCATTCACGGTCGAATCCTGCCTTACATTGAGCAGGGTGTGGTTGCAGAAAAGATTGATCTTGAACACACATGGGATGATGGATATCCGGGTGGAGCTGTCGGAACCAATTGGGCAACTGTCCGGACAACCAGAATTGAAACGTTTGTTTGCCCAAGTGAGGTTCATAATTTTTTTCGTACAAAAAATGGTGAGAACTATGTGTATCCGACAAACTATGGATTTAATTTTGGGACCTGGTTTATCTATGACCCTGCAACAGGTGAAGGTGGTGATGGAGTGTTCCATCCCAACTCGCATTACAAGGCTAAGGAATTTCGGGACGGTTTATCAAAAACATTATTGGTCAGTGAGGTAAAAGCCTTTACATCCTACGTCCGAAATACTCCTGATCCAGGAACGGCCCATCCTGCTGGCTCTCCGCCCATAGACGACTCCCAACTCGCAGCAATTGCCAGTGGTGGAGAAAACAAATTGGGTCCCGAGACAAACAGTAATACTGGTCATACAGAGTGGCCTGATGGTCGAGTTCATCACAATGGGTTTACAGCTACATTTCCACCAAATGCAGTTGTTGAATTCGCTGTCGGTAAAGCCTCCTACGATATTG
The DNA here is from genome assembly GCA_964003275.1 of uncultured Planctomycetaceae bacterium. Classification (GTDB taxonomy): domain Bacteria; phylum Planctomycetota; class Planctomycetia; order Pirellulales; family UBA1268; genus CACORA01. Next base: position 3,527 of record CAXFJI010000253.1, on the reverse strand, counting down.
ACTACAACTCCCAGCAGGAAGGCAAAAGTGCAACACAGAAGACATTCGCAGCCATTACATCTCGTAGCTATCACAATGGGGTAGTCAACGCTGGCATGGTTGATGGTTCTATTCGAACGATCAGCGATGACATTTCACTTCGTATTTGGCGAGGACTGGCAACCCGTGACGGTGGAGAGGTCGCGAATTCAACAGGAGAGTAGTGTCCTGATAAGAATTGAATACCTTAGGAAGTCTCGGTAGTTGGGGAGCAGATACATGAAGTGCTCTTTGCCAACCATCTGATTAACCCATTGCCTCATTGCCGCTGGCATTCACACCATTCCTTCCCGAACGTTTCCTCAATGGTGGCTGAGTTGCGTCACCTATCGGGCTGGAATGGTTTCATTTTTCAGGCATAGCCCAGAGGCATTCAATTCAATTGCATCTTTAGTTGTTGCCAGCTTTAATGTGTGTTCTAATTCGGTGGTTTACGGCGCATAGGCCTCAAGTCCCAAGGTCGAGACACCGAATAGGCGGTATCCAATTTCTTTGTGGCCCTTATTTCTGTATTTGAAAATGATCTTTGTGAAGCCGATGTGGGCGAATTGTGTTTTCGGAAGTAGTGCATTTCGACTCCAGCCAAAGCTGGGAATCGGAATCGTTGCGATATTGTTGTTTGGTCTAACCCCCGGCAATGTTTTTGGTGAGGAGTGGCCACAGATCCAAGGTGCGCATCGGAACAATAAATCATCAGAAACCGGTTTGCTTGGTGCGTGGCCCGACGCAGGACCACACCTCGCCTGGTCATTCAAGAATGCAGGGATTGGCTATTCATCACCAGCGATTGTGAGTGAGCGCATTTATCTCACAGGAGGGCGTGGCGGTAAAACCGAACTGTTCTGCCTCAATGAATCAGATGGGACAGAGATGTGGTCTCTTGCGCTGACTGAGAAGAGTTTTGATTTTGAGGGAAACTCTTGGGGGGCTGGTCCACGAGTTGCCCCGACGGTCGATGGCGACATGGTGTATGCACTTGCCGGTGATGGCACATTGGTTTGCGCTTCAAGCGATGGCAAGCTTCAATGGAAAGTGGATATGGTCAATGACCTTGGCGGATCAATTAAGGGTGTCGATGCCGGAGAACCTAAAACGTATGGTTGGGGATTCTGCTGGGGTCCCCTCGTCGATGGTGAACATCTGATCTGCACTCCTGGTAGCACTCATGGAGAGGGCCTTATTGCTGCTCTCGATAAGGCGACTGGTCAAGTTGTCTGGCGAAGTTCTGATCTGAATGAAGAATCAACCTACGCATCGCCTATCGCCGCAACCATTGATGGCGTGAAACAATTTATTGTCATGACTCAATTTGGTATTGCAGGTGTCGCTGCTGAAAATGGGAAGTTGCTTTGGTACTACAAGCGCGAGCGACCCTATTCAGATGTCGTGATACCCACGCCTGTGTGTCAGGACGGCTACGTGTACGCGAGTACTGGAGATGGCTGTGAGCTGATTAAGGTTTCAAAATCGGATAACGGTGAGTATGTGGCAGAAGAAGTGTACGCCAGCCGAAACATGAAAAATTCAATTGGAGGCTTTGTCTTGCATGAAGGACACCTCTACGGGACATCTGATCGCCGTGGCTGGGTTTGTCAGGAACTGATGACCGGAGACCTTGAGTGGTATCAACGCTCTAGCGAAGTAGGTGACGGCTCAATCATTTTCGCCGACGGCCACCTCTATCTCTATGGAGAGAGGAGTGCTGAGGTAAGTTTGATCGAGGCTTCAACTGAAGAATTTATCGAAAAAGGACGCTTTCCGTTGCCTGAGACCTCGCAACTCCTTGCACCGAGTGGCAAGAACTGGACGCGTCCAGTTATCTCAGAAGGCAAGCTCTACCTCCGCGATCAAGATTTACTATTTTGCTATCGCATCAGGTAGCTGCATCTGAATTTCCTTCCCTCGTACATCCTCTCATCTTCTACTGAAAATCGAAACCACTTCGGAGACACAACGTGTTCAAAAGCAAGGTCGTACTATTCTCCTTCATGGCATTCTGTTCAGCACAGATCTTGGCGAACGACTGGGCCAACTGGCGTGGTCCTGAGAAAAACGGTGTCTCGCGTGAGACCGGCCTGCCGTCAGATATTGAAGATGTTTTATGGATGAAAAAAAATATCAGCTGCCGATCAACGCCTATTGTGATGAACGACAAGGTTTATATCGTCAGTAAGATTGGTGAAGGTGAGAATGAACAAGAGCGTGTCATTTGCATGGATGCAAAAAATGGTGAGGTCATCTGGGAGCATCAATTTGGCATCTTCTTTACGCCCATCGTCAGCGTTCGACTTGGTTGGACGGTTCCTGTTGGTGATCCTGACACCGGTAACGTTTACGCGCATGGTACCCAGGGCTTGTTGTTCTGTTTTGATGGTAATACAGGCGAGGTGAAGTGGCAGAAGTCGATGACCGAAGAATTTGGTCGAATCACCGGATATGGTGGGCGTGTGACCAGTCCGATCGTTGAAGGGGATTTGGTCATCATCAGCATGATCAGTTCCAATTGGGGGGCGCATGGCGGCGGCGGTGTGCGGTTTATGGCGTTTGACAAGAATAACGGTGAGATGGTCTGGTGGAGTACAACAGGCATCCGTCCTTCAAATACCTATCGATGTGTCCCCGTTGTTACTACCATCAACGGGCAACGTATCTTGATGAGTGGTGGTGGTGATGGACACCTGCATGCCTTCCAAGTCAATACTGGGAAAAAGCTGTGGAGTTTTGAGTTTGGAAATGGTGCTATGAATCCCGCTCCGGTTGTGGAGGGGAATCGACTGTTTGCTGCCCATGGTGAAGAAATTCCTGGTCGAGCGACCGTTGGTCGAGTTGCCTGTCTTGATATTTCAGGTACTGAGCCCACGATTGTGTGGGAGACAGACGGAATCGAATTCAAATACCCCTCGCCAATGTTTCATGGCGGGAAGTTGTTTTTACCCGACCGACAAGGACGCCTGTACTGCTTTGATGCAGATACAGGTGAGCGTTTATGGCGTGCAAAGTTTGGTCGTAACTGCACCGGATCACCGGTCTATGGGGACGGAAAGATTTACTTGAGTTCCGTACACGGTTACTTTCATATCCTAGATGCGAGTAACGATGGAAAAAGGATTTCGCGAAAGAGATTTCAGCCGTCCGATCCTGCGTTTGATGTCGAAGTCCAAGGTTCTGCAGCAATTGCCAATGGTTGCGTTTATTTTGGCACAACAGAAGAGTTTTACTGCTTAGGTGCATACAAGAAGACGGATGTCGCAATACCACCTCAGCCTGCCGTTCCTGAGCCGAATCCATCCGGGGTCCCTGCACAATTGCAGGTTGTTCCTGCTGAAGTAACACTTCGTTCAGGAGAGAAAGTCGAGTTCCAGGCAAGGTTGTTTGATGAGAATGGACAATTCATCAAGACCACTCCGATTGCCCTGGAACGTGCTTCCATGAAACGAGGCCCTGGCATTGATTCAGAAGTTACCTTGCCGATTCTGCAAGGAGAGATC
>CAXFJI010000252.1:0-4580 GCA_964003275.1 uncultured Planctomycetaceae bacterium | reverse complement strand
TTTATGCCTCACGCACGCATGCCATACGCTGCAACGTGATGGTCTCTTCTCCTTATATTCGTACCTCATGAATCTCACTATTTCCCATCTCACCCAGCAGTTTGGCTCAACCACCATTCTCGATGCATTAGATCTGTCAACAGAAGACATTCAGGCCCTTGTTCTTGTTGGACCATCTGGTGGGGGAAAATCAACACTCCTTCGGATTCTTGCTGGTCTCGATGTACCAACTAATGGAGATGTGGCGTTTGATGGAGTACCACTCCCCCGTGATGAGTCATCACTACGAGAATATCGAAAAACTATTGGAACGGTATTCCAGGCATACAACCTCTTTCCCCATCTCACGGCACTCGAAAATCTTCTCTTACCTCTTGTTCAAGTTCATGGACTTCAACCGGAAGAAGCTCGAGAACGAATTTGTGAACCACTCGAGCGTTTTGATTTGGCAAAACATGCGTCAAAACGACCTGCACAACTCTCCGGCGGACAAAAACAACGAATCGCCATCCTAAGAGCCCTTGTCATACAACCACAGAGAATGTTTCTCGATGAACCAACGTCTGCGCTTGATCCAGAGATGACAGGCGAAGTTCTTGAAATGATTGGAGAATTAAAATCCTCTGGAACACAGTTCGTACTCGTGACCCATGAAATGGGTTTTGCAACACGAGTGGCTGATGACATTGCATTCATCGCGGAAGGGAAAATCATCTCGCATGGAAACGCCCAAAAGATAACTGAGGAACACTCCAACCCACGTGTAAGAAAATTTTTCGAACACATTCTGCCATGATAAACGATCCAACACGCATCCAGTCCTTTGCACGCAGTGCCTTCCTTGGCAGTCTCGTCGCCGACGCACTTTCCATGCCTGTACATTGGTATTACAACCAGAGGTCCATTGATTCTGATTACCCTGATCTGATTCGTTCCGCAGGCTATTTATCTCCCAAAAATCCTCATCCCGATAGTATTTTATGGCGATCACAATATTCTCCTCCAAGCAAAGAACTGGATATTCTTCGAGAACAATCGCAGTTTTGGGGACAACGTGGCATTCATTATCATCAGTTTCTCTCAGCCGGTGAAAACACCCTCAATTTTCGCCTCGCATCAATCCTCTACAAACTGATCCGTCGTCAGCGAGACTATGACCCTGAGGCCTGGCTCGATCAATATGTCACTTTTATGCTGACGCCGGGGCAACACCGTGATACGTATGTAGAGGAGTACCACAGGCATTTTTTCAACAACCTAGCTGCAAATCGAAAACCTATAAATTGTGGTGTCCGAGACATCCATATTGGTGGACTCGTAGCTGTTCCAGCAATTGTTGCTGCACTCGGCCCCATGCATCATGATCTCAAAAGAGTTATTCGACTCCACGTAAGCCTCACCCATAAAGACGATGATGTCTTAGAGGCTGCAGATGTTTTATCGACTATCCTCATACACACATGCAAAGGCGATCATCTTCGGGAAGTGATTCTTGCTGAGGCGAGTGACTGGATCTCATCGGCCAAAATAGAAAAATGGTCGAAATACCCTGATCAGCATGTTGTGGGGCACATCCTCTCATCGGCTTGCTATATCAAAGATGCATTTCCAGCCGCCCTGTACTTGGCGTGGCGGCATGCTGATGATTTTCATACTGGCATTACATCGAATGCTCGCTGTGGCGGTGACAACTGTCATCGCGGTGCCGTCGTTGGATCATTATTGGGAGCATCCTCTCGCATTCCAGATGAACTTCTAGAGCATCTCCTCATACGTGATACATTGTAGGTTTTCTTTTTTGAATTAAAAACGTCCTTTTAAGTTTTCAGGGTATGTACAGCATGAGCAACATCTCAACAGAAATAAGTCATAAACACATGGTTGATAAGCCCTCTCGAGATCAGTTTGCCGAGTTGTCACGGCCTTTGTCTCCCACGAAAACACTACTGCTGACTCCTGACAGCTCGCAGTCAGATCCAGTGGCAGCAAAGCGACACGAACTCCGCCAGGCATTTCATCAAACTTGTGAGCTGTACGACTGCCTATTTGATCTCATTCGCAATGATGAGTCTTACTATGAACGACACGAACCTCTAAGACATCCACTCATTTTCTACTTTGCCCATCCCGCAGTTTTCTACATCAATAAACTGACAACTGGCCATTATATTTCTCATCGAATTGATTCAACACTTGAGGCCATGATGGCTGTCGGAGTCGATGAAATGTCTTGGGATGATCTTAATTCCGCTCACTATGAATGGCCGTCAGTAGATGCCGTCCGGAACTATCGAGCATCTCTTCGTGAGTTTATTGATGAATTTATTCAGACCATGCCTTTATCACTTCCAATCACGTCCGATCAACCGGCTTGGATCATTCTTATGGGCATTGAACATGAACGAATTCATCTTGAAACATCAAGCGTTATCATGCGGATGATGCCACTCAATGAACTCCGCACTGACAATGATCTTCATCCGGAAGAAAAAAAATTGTGGTCCATGTGTGATCAAACATCCATTCCTCCAAAAAATGACTGGTTGCCCGTGGCAGAAACAACTGTCATGCTCGGAAAGCCCTCATCTGACCATACGTATGGCTGGGACAATGAATACGGTTCTGACAAAGTACAATTGCCCGCTTTTAGGTCCGCTAAACAACTCGTATCAAATCAAGAGTTTCTGGAGTTTATGAATGACGGCGGCTACCGTGACGAAACACTCTGGACTGAGGAGGGGCAGGGCTGGTTGCACTACACAAGAGCAACACATCCAAGATTCTGGTCTGAACGAAGTGGCAAGTTTGTCCAAAGAAACCTGCTCAATGAAATCCCACTTCCTCTTGACTGGCCAGTAGAAGTGAATTGCCTGGAAGCTCAAGCATATTGTGCTTGGCTCGCGAGAAAAACGGGAGAAAATGTCCAACTCCCAACCGAAGCACACTGGTATGCACTGCGAGCAACACTTCCATCAGAAATAAATGACGACCAGCCGTATTGGAAGACCGCTCCAGGAAATATCAATCTGGAAAACGGAGCATCCAGTACTCCTGTCAATCACTTCCCACAGGGAGCATTTTGTGATGTTATTGGAAATGTTTGGCAATGGACCCGCACCCCAATCATGCCGTTTAAGGGGTTTGAAGTACATCCGTTATATGATGACTTTTCAGTACCGACATTTGATGGTCGACATAATCTCATCAAGGGTGGGTCTTGGATTTCCACAGGCAATGAAGCTCTTATCAGTTCCCGATATGCATTTCGTCGTCATTTCTTTCAGCACGCAGGCTTTCGAACAATCGTGGAAGAACCGGGAAGTGAGGCGGTTACTGAGGGATCAAGACTATATGAAACTGACCAACTTGTCACTCAATACATAGAGTTTCATTACGGCGATCCTGCACTTGGCATCCCAAACTTTCCTCAAGCCTGTGTTGCTGAATCTATAACTCACTGTGATGACTCCTCACGACATCGCTGCCTTGATATCGGTTGCTCAGTCGGTCGATCAGCGCTTGAATTTGCTCAGTATTTTGACCACGTTGATGCCATCGACTTTTCAGCGCGGTTTATCCAAGCAGGCGTTCGGCTTCAAAATGGAAACGATGTACTCTACGAAATCCCAACAGAAGGAGAATTGACCACTGCTCAATCGGTCTCTCTGGCAGACTTGGGTCTTATGACAACAGCCAAGCGTGTGAACTTCATGCAGGGTGATGCCTGTAATCTCAAGGAGATTTTTACAGACTATGATCTTGTTTTTGCCGGTAATCTTATTGATCGGCTGTATGAGCCATTAATGTTTCTCGAAAGTATCCAACATCGAATTCGACCAGGAGGCCTTCTCATCCTCACTTCTCCATACACATGGCTTGAGGAATATACTCCAAAATCAAAATGGCTTGGCGGCATACGCGAAGCCGGTGAACCTGTCTCAACCTTTGATGGCTTAATGAACGCTCTGTCATCACGTTTTGAGTTTAAGCACCGGAAAGATATTCCCTTCACCATTCGTGAGACATCACGAAAGCATCAACATTCCGTGGCTGAAATGACTGTCTGGAAGAAAAAGGCATAAACAGTCTTGTGCTACAGATACTGTTGAAGGATCTCTTGAAGTTCTACCTCCGTAACCGTCCGGGGGTTTCCTCTCATACTCGCTCCACGTGAGTTCTCGGCGAGCCACGCTACTTTATCAGGAGGAAGCCCAATATCGGAAAGACGTCGTGGAACACCTACCTCATGACAGAGTGTTTCTATGCGATCCACGAATGCTTCAGCGTCTCGCTCTTCACCCTTTGATGGTTTCAACGTGATACATCGCTCAAGCTGGGCGAGTTGCGAAGCTGCAGTTTTTAGGTTGGTACGGAGAGCCACTGGAAGCATGACGGCACAAGCCAGACCATGAGGAGTACCACACTCTACTCCAAGTGCAGCAGCCACTCCGTGAGCCATGCCAAGCCCTGAATTCGCTAATGCAACTCCGGAAACAAAGGCTGCGTGACTCATGTCGGTGCGAGCTTCGAGGTCATGTGAATCCCGTAGAATGCGAGGCAACGCATGTATCGCACGCGGC
>CAXFJI010000251.1:0-4591 GCA_964003275.1 uncultured Planctomycetaceae bacterium | reverse complement strand
GGGATACGCTCTTTGGGCATATCACCTCAGATACGCTTATTCGATAGCAGAACACCAAACTCAGACCTCCTCTTTTTGGCTGATGTGGTGTCGTTCGCTTGCCCGAATTTTGTGACGCGATGACAATCTCATCATGGAAATTGAATTCGTCAACTGGATGCTTCCATTGATTCCTGACGACCCGCGGCTTGAGGTTCCAGCGGGTGACGATGCTGCCGTTCTACGAACACGCGGTGCCCGTCGTACCGTTCTCACTGTAGACATGCTCACAGAAGGTGTCGATTTTGTGCTTGGAGCGAACTGCTCAGCCAAACAGGTCGGCCACAAAGCACTCGCGGTAAATCTCAGTGACCTTGCAGCGATGGCCGCTCAACCAGAAACAATTGTTGTCGCCGTCTGCCTCCCTCGCAACAGCGATTGCATGATCCCACAAGAACTCTTTAAGGGCATTCACACGCTCGCATCACAACATGATGTGGCACTCGCTGGCGGGGATACAAACACGTGGGATGGAGGACTTGTGATTAGCATCACCGCACTCGGTTCCGTAGAGCCTCAGAAGGCATGGCGACGACAAGGTGCCACAAAAGGTGATCTCGTTGTTGTCACCGGACCATGTGGTGGAAGCATTCTTGGACGGCATCTCACCGTCACACCACGCTGCAGAGAAGCCCAGATGATTGCAAAACGGTTCAACGTCCGATCCGCTATCGATATAAGCGATGGACTATCACTTGATCTCTCAAGAATGATGGCCGCGAGTGGGACAGGGTGCATCCTTCATGCGACAGATATACCAATTCATGATGACGCCATGACACTCAGCCAGCAGTCGGGCGATGATCGTAGCCCGCTTGAACACGCTCTTTCAGATGGAGAGGATTTTGAATTGCTCCTTACTCTTCCCGCACAGGACGCAAAAGAACTTGTGGCTGATCCTCCAGCGGGTTTACACCCCACAATCATCGGGGAGGTTATTGCAGCACAAGGCGTATTCCTAGAAGATGCGACAGGCACACAACAACCGCTTGTCCCCAAAGGGTTTGTTCATGTCTTCAACAAATAACGCATCGCGATTCACAGCCACTATTCCTCATGAATCTGCCCTTTCAGATATTGCTCATCTCCTGATCTCTCACCTGCCCTCGAATGCATGCGTAGCGCTCCACGGAGATCTGGGCGCCGGCAAAACGACGTTTGTCAAGAAATTGGCCTCGGGCATGGGCCTCGATGAGAGCACCATTGTCAGTCCGACATTTGGTCTCATCCACATACATGACTCGCTCGCCATCGATCCACCCGTTCGTCTTGTCCATGCCGACTTCTATCGACTCTCGGCACTTGATCAACTGCGTGAAGTAGGCTGGGATGATGCCATCAGTGCACGCTCGGAAACCCGCGTCTGGACATTTGTTGAGTGGCCAGAACGCATAGCCAGCGCCCTGCCTCAGAATCACATACGTGTTTCTATCGATATCACATCTGAAACAACACGCCGCCTTACATTCTGTTGTTCTGGCACGTCCCATCTTGCATGCATGCATGCCCTCTATACATCCACACTACACAAGGAATCCGAGACAAACGATTCATAGCACACATTCCACTCCCCCCTCTTATTGTCTCACGTACTGTATTCCCGTCACATTGAAAGCCTGTGAAAAAACGTCGTGAGCATGCACACTGCATACTTTCAGTTCAGATCATTTCCCATGCACATCTCTTGTCTTTCCTCGCTGGCTTTTCTTCGCATGCGTTATGAGACTACCGTCGACATCCGCAGAACCCCTTTCCAATGAACATACGCTTGAGGGACAGGCAGGCGATATTCCAAACCAAGGCATCATTGCACTACAGATCCATGGGAATGCTCTGTCCGAAGAACGATTCAAAGAGATTGGTAGTGAGATTCGTGAGACAGCAGACCAGAGCCACCAACCTCTTCTTGAATAACGAACACTACTGTTTGTGATTTATTGATTGTTTCATATGATTTCATGATTCAATCAGGCACAAGAAAGGGCGACAGTTGTGACTCTCTCTACTTCTAGGATCCGTTTTCTCTACTGTGTGTTGATCGCATTCTCCATGCTACTTACTGGAAATGCCTTTGGAGCAACACCTTCAAACCCAGCACTCAATTCAAGGAAAAACATTATCTTCTTTCTGGTTGACGATCTTGGCTGGGCAGATCTGAGCTGTTACGGAAGTACGTTTCATGAAACACCAGCAATCGATGCCCTTGCCCAAAGTGGTGTCCGTTTCACACATGCATACGCAGCCTGCCCAGTCTGCTCACCGACACGGGCAAGTATTATCACTGGACGTCATCCCGTCCGCGTTGGCATCACCGACTGGATTCCTGGACAAAACATCGAATCCAATCCCATCAGTCGTTTCCTTCACATTCACGACAAGGATCAACTTCCCCTCGATGAGATTACATTTGCCGAGGTGCTCAAGCAGAATGACTATCAGACCTGTTTTGTGGGCAAGTGGCATCTTGGAGACAAAGGCTTCTTGCCCACAGACCAGGGATATGATGTCAATGTCGGTGGTTTTTCACGTGGAAGCCCTCCTGGTGGCTATTATGCACCGTTCAGGAATCCCTATCTTCCTGACAAAATGCCGGGAGAATATCTCACCTCACGACTGACAGATGAGGCCATTGCTTTTATCAACCAGCGTGATCCCCATCGACCGTTTTTGATGAGCTTCTGTTACTACAATGTACATACACCCATTCAACCCGATACACGAGTCATACAGCATTATCAAGAAAAAGCTGCTCTTCTCAAAGGCGATACTCCGACAGAACGTGAGCATGCAGGCCAGACACGCCTGCGACAAGATAACCCAGACTACGCCTCCATGGTTGCAGCAGTCGATACAAGTATTGCTCGCATGATGAAGGCCCTGAAGGAACAAGACATTACTGATGAAACAATCATTATATTTTTCTCAGATAACGGTGGTCTAAGCACCAAAAAAACGGCTGGACCAACCTGCAATCTACCTCTCCGTGCTGGTAAAGGCTGGCTGTATGAAGGAGGCGTTCGAGAGCCGTTAATCATTCGAGCCCCCGGCATCAGTGAACCTGGACGTATTGTCAACATTCCCGTCGTCAGCATGGATTTCTTTCCAACAATTCTCGAACTGTGCAATGTTACCCCAAAAACACTCCCTCCTCTTGATGGAACATCGATCGCTGGACTGCTACAAGGAAACCTACCAACCACGGATCGAACCTTCTACTGGCACTACCCTCACTATCATGGGTCAACCTGGACTCCGGGTGCCTCCATCCGACACGGTCGGTGGAAGCTCATTGAGTTTTATCACCTTGAGACGGTAGAGCTCTATGACCTTCAAAATGATCCAGGGGAACGAAATAATCTTGTTGATGCCTACCCCGAACGCGTAGAAGAACTCAGAAGGAGGCTTTCAGCATGGCAAAAACGGATGGGAGCAAAAATGCCCGTCGACAAAAGCTGATAAGCGTCCTGGTCAAACACCCATGAATGCTCAGACCTTGAGAAAATATCCATGAATAGAGACAGGCCTTTTCATGAAAATATGACGGATGCATGGCGAGAAGAGTATCATCGGAGAATAGACTGTTCGCAGCAACTCCTCCCCTCTTGAGACCAAGCAACCATGAGGCTTCAACCATCCTCCTCACTAATTTGTATTGTCGATATTCAGGAAAAACTGCTCTCTGTGATTCCAGATGCTGACCGAGTGATTGCGCGGACGAAGCGAATCATCACAGCAGCACATACCCTCAAGATCCCTCAGCTTGTTACAGAGCAGTATCCGAAAGGCTTGGGTCCCACATCCCCTGCCATTGCCACATACCTTCCTGATGCCATTCCGAAAATGAGCTTTAGCTGCTGTGGAAGCCAAGCATTCAGGAAGTCGATTCCTTCATCGACACAATCTGTTGTGCTCTGCGGGCTTGAGACACATATTTGCGTTTCTCAGACGGCCCATGATTTACTTGCAGATGGGTATGGTGTGTTTCTGGCTGTTGATGCGGTAGCTTCACGTCATGCGATTGATCACACTACTGCATTACGTCGACTCGAATCTGCTGGAGCTGTCCTCACAACGACTGAGTCTATTCTTTTTGAATGGTGCGCGTCGGCGGAGCACCCTGCCTTTCAGTCCATTCGAAAGCTTATCCTTGATGATGAATAAGCATGACACGACATACGCCAGCGACTGCGAGCACAGCCTTGGCAACAAGACGCTACTGCCCATAACCGAGCATCTCTTGCTTCAAACAAAGGTCATGCACACGGGCATGCAACTTGACATGCACGTTCATGGGTCAACTGAAAGATCGAGACCGTCTTCAATAACGTCTCCTGCGCGCAGGCGAGCAATCTTTGCTGCTGCATGAGGCTCCCCTGAAAGTTCTTGGCCTGGTGCTGATCCAAACCGAATGGTACTTCCTTCTTCATTCTTAAGCACCCACGCCCGACGCCCGTCTTCGCTGACGACCTGACATTCAGTCAGGTTGAGGTCGCTCCATTCTGGGCCAAGTGCAACGGCGACGGCTGCTGCCTCCTGAACAGCAGGATCTCCC
>CAXFJI010000250.1:0-4606 GCA_964003275.1 uncultured Planctomycetaceae bacterium | reverse complement strand
TCCATGGTTCATGAAATCTGCATGAGAGTATGTCATGCGTTGTTTGCATCAGTGTTTGGATCTATTCCTCTGGGGCTTAGGAGTAGTGCTTATTCGAATCGTATCTTCTTTTTATTTCGAGTATCGAAAAGATTCTGATTCATATGTGACACCTTTTTGCACTAATTTTATCACGATGGGATCTCTCTTGATGTGCTTTACAATATGATCATCAACTTCCTTAAATGTTGATCCTTTTGAGACGGTGTCATCAACAGCAATCCCATAGTCTTCAACCTCACCATCAGGTTCAGTAAAGGTCAGTGTGATTTCCTTCGAGTCAACTTTCACTGCTCGCTTCTGTTTATCGAGCACATGGATTGCAACGACATCACCCTGAACACAAAGTTCGGCAATGAAAGCTCCTTTTCCAAGAGAAATGACTTCTCCCCCATGAGGTCCATGAGGAAAAGAAAATTGTGCTGAGGAATAGTTCTTCCCATCTTTGGTAATGCTGACGACGATTGGATCGCGGATAATGTGGTGGACAACATGACCACTAGTTCGCTGGAAGACGTTTTCCTGACCCTTTTTGGTTGCCTCAATCTTATAGTCTTCTTTTTCCCCATCTGGCTCAGTGAAAGTAAGGGTAAGATATTCAAGCGAGCTTTCTGCAGGCTTAAGATCCTGGTCAAGTACATAAGCGGTTACTTCTTGCCCGTCGGTAAGCACCAACTCAATACAGGTATCCACACCCTCGAGATCGACGACAATCCCTCGATGTGGTCCGTGATGATGGCTGTTGTGATGATCAGCTTGGGCCAATCCACTCAGGACAATGCTGACGACGAGAATCCAGATTCCTCTGATGAGTGCCATTGGTGCTTTCCTAAAAGTCATAAAAAAAAGGCGAAAAACGACATTTTTTACCTTATTGAGATTGATTCTCGATAAGGATACCATTGGTTTTCTGTTCGGGCAAGGGGCCAATTCCTGCAGTTTTCACCTACTTCTTCCGCAGCAAGCAGGATGGAGAAGCACTCGCCGGCTTCTCTGCGGTGTGTCAGTGAGGTCTCTTGTTGATGACGTACCGTGTTCGATGCGTCTGTCTCTCTGTCTGACCTCTGAGTCGGGTGTAACGACTAACGGGCCCGATGGGAGTTTCTTCTTTTAACTGAGGAATTCAAATCTCAGAGGAGATTACATCTCACGATTGCACACATTATCGAGTACAGCATTTCCGTTTATAAAAGTATTCCTTGCGAAGCAGGTGTGATTTATGGTGCTCTATTCAAAAAAGTCACGTCACCAGGAACACATTGATCACGAGAAGACCTGATCATTGATTGCTTTCTTCAATCGGGCGTCTACAGTTCTTCAGTCAAAATTTTCATCGATAGTATGCGTGAAGGAGATAAGAATGTCGGAAGCACAGCCAATATCGTGGCCTGACCTTGCAATTGGACTCTACGATCGATTGACCGGTAGGCACGCTGAGATCACATACGAATTTGATAAATTTCACATCCAGATTCCAAGTGATACCACTGAACATGCTCAACATGCTAAATGGATTCTCGATGGAACGATAAAAATTAGAACACGGGACACCAGCAATGACCCAAAATGATTCTGACCGGCTGCCTTACAGGAAATCTGCAAGGCTGTTCGGTCCGGATTGTTGCAGAACAGAATACGCTTTCACTCCAGATTCAAAACATATCAGGCCTCTGGAAAATGTTTCGTTTTCGAAAGACATTTGCTTTCGTCGTGCAGATTCTTTTCAACGTGGGGATTCAAAGTGAGATAACGTTCCAAAACATCTGCATCTACCGTTCGTCGAAAATTCTCCGTTATGCTTCCGTTTAACAGATGTCACAAATGGCCTTCACGGGCTGATTTTTGAGGAGTTCTTCGGAGCACTTTACTTGCCGAACCAATCATTCACCGATGATTCATTTTGCCGACACATGGGCTGGCTTGGATACTTGCGGTGAACCGACCACAGCCGAATATATATTCGCTCCGTCATAGCCCAAGGTATCCAAAACTCCTGCCAAAATTTTTCAGCAGTCATTTTGGTGTCCTTCTGATATCTAGAGGGTGTGTTTTTGAAGGGAAGTTGATCGTATTGTTTGCTATCTCGTTAGTGAAACCCATAAATATGAGATGCTGGATATGAAAGGAATCTGTTTTCATTACATTATTTGGTAGCGGGAATTGAGTCGGGGACCCTTTGTGCTCACTCATATCGAACGTTTCTCTTCACCTCTAGATGTGGTTTTACAAATGATGAAGAAGATCGCATTGGCTTTTTTGTGCGTCATTCTATGTGGTAGCCTTCGTGTCACCCAGGCAGATGATCGCCCCAATATTCTCTGGGTCACAAGCGAAGACAACAGCCATCATTGGCTTGGCTGTTATGGAAATGAGCAGGTCAGTACACCGAATATCGACCAACTTGCAGCAGATGGTGTGCGATACGAATTCGCTTATTCAAACGCACCGGTGTGTGCTGTCGCACGTAGCACATTAATAACTGGCCGCTATGCATGTAGTATTGGTACACAGAACATGCGTAGTCGCTATCCGATTCCCTCGGACATTCATCCGTTTGTGTCATATCTTAGGGATTCTGGTTACTACTGCGTCAATCGGTCTAAGACCGACTACAACTTCAAAACAGATGATAAAAGTCATTGGGATGACTCAAGCAATAATGCCCATTGGAAAAAGAGGCCAGAAGGAAAACCGTTTTTTGCTGTCTTCAATACAGGCATAAGCCACGAGAGTAGTCTCTTTGAAAAAAAGAAAACATCTGCTCGAAACAGCGGAATGATTTCTGAGACGCCAAGTCAGGACCCGGCCTCGGTGACACTGCCACCGTTTCTTCCTGACACTCCAGAGATTCGAGATGATTGGGTCACCTATCTCGACATTCTTGCTGCGATGGACAAACAGATTGGCGACTGGCTTGCAGAACTAGATGATGCGGGGCTCCGTGAAAACACAATCGTAGTCTATTATTCCGATCACGGTGGGATTCTTCCTCGAGCGAAGCGGTACATTTATGACACGGGAACACATGTGCCCATGATTGTTCGATGTCCGAAAAAATTCGCACATTTGGTTCCAGGTCGTCCGGGATCCACAAGTGATCGCCCTGTCAGTTTCGTGGACCTTGCTCCAACAACACTCAGTCTTGCGGGGGTAGATATTCCACAAGGCATGCAGGGACGTGCATTTCTTGGTGCGCAGAAACAGGAAGCGGCTCCTTATGTCTTTTTGTTTGGCCAGCGTTTTGATGCCCGTATGCTTCGTTTTGTTCGCGCGGTGACTGATGGCCATTACCGATATATTCGCAACTTCAACCCCCATCGGCATCGAGGTATTCTCGCAGGCTATCCACACAGTCAATCGGGGTGGCGATCGTTCTATGCGCTCCAACAGGCTGGTCAAACAGATGCTCCTCAATCAGCATTCTGGAAAGTTCCCCAGCCGGTTGAAGAACTGTACGACACACAAAATGATCCGTGGGAAATTAAGAATCTCGCCGCTGATCCTGCGCACGCGAAGCGTCTGAAAAAAATGCGTGCTGCAACGTTTGAAACCATGAAAAACATTCGTGACACGGGTCTTGTTCCTGAAGCGATGTACAACAGGATTTCTGAAAAAGGTACGGTGTACGGGTATGTTCAGAGCCCAAAATTTCCGTATGAAAAAGTGCTCGGCTTGGCAGTCACAGCCTGTGATGGTGACGTTCAGGTTCTTCCGGAACTTGAAGAAGCGATGAAAAGTGAGCATGCTGTCGTGCGTTACTGGGGTGCAGTCGGCTGTACTGTTCGAGGCCAACGTGCTGCATCTGCAGCTGGTCTCTTACGATCACTTCTTCGTGATTCAGAGCCGGCCGTTCAACTTGCTGCTGCCGAGGCTCTCATTGCCACGGGTGAAAGGCAGGATGGGCTTCAGGGGTTGGTAGATGTCTTGAGAAACACGCGCGATGAAATGGTTGTTCTGGAAGCACTCTATATTGCTGCTGCGTATCAATTGACTGGAAGCATTCCCAAGCCAATTTATGAACAGGCGTGTCAAACTGGCAAGTACACTCAAGGAATGCTGTCAGACTATCCCAATAATTCCTAGATGCTGCTTGGCCTATTGCCCTTGTCACACATTGCGCCGTGACGATGTTAAACGAATCACATGTGCAGAAGATTACTTGCGCCTGCCATCTCTTGTCGGAGTGTTCTTCTCAAGGTAATTATTGATTTCTCGCACGGCGTCATGAAGTCCAGGTCGACTTGCAAGTCCATCGGCAAAGAATCCCTGTTTGACACCCTGCTGACCAAAACCTTTCGGGGTATCAATCGGGTTGCACCAAAAGACTCCAAGGATGTACGTGGTCTGGAATGCTGCTTTTAGATATTCAACATATGCTTTTCCAGCAGCGATAGAGTCTTCTGCGAGTTTCCAGGCAGAAATATTTTTCTCGCCATCTTGAAAGCGAATCGCAAAGTCACAGAGAAGAATTGGTTTGCCTGTGAGTGCGTATACTTCATCAAGCTTTTTCTTAGGAAAGAGTTCCATGAAATAGGGCTGAATTGCTATCGCATCCACATACGGCAAC
>CAXFJI010000249.1:0-4618 GCA_964003275.1 uncultured Planctomycetaceae bacterium | reverse complement strand
GCTGCATATGCCATATGCAGCACCCCTGCATTCGTACTCTTTGGGCAAGAAGTACTTCCCCCAATTGTTCATCCCGACCCGACGATGCCGCTCCCTTCCGGAACAATTATTGGTCCTTCTGGCCCTACTTTTCATTCCGGTTTGTCGACACCAAAAAATGCTATCGTCATTCCACCTATGGATGCTGAAGCGATCTGGAAAAAGATGGTGGATGTGACAGATGACTATTTCAAAATTCAGTCTGAACAGCGAGCAGTCTTTTCAAATGGAGTCCCAGCCGAAGGACGAATTGACACCTACCCACAAACAGGCGCAACGCTTCTCGAACCATGGCGTCGTGATTCTGTTGGTTTTCAAGAACGACTAGAAAGCACTCTTCAATCAATCCGCCGCATTGCGACAATGCGACTCATACCAGACCCACTAGGCTGGCGAATCGAAATCACTGTGAATAAAGAACTGGAAAACCTTCCCAGACCAATGCGGGCTACCACCGGGGCTGCATCATTCCGTAATGATGATTCTTTATACCGCTACGGGACTCCTCTCCCAACACTTGGTCAACAAATTGGAGATGCTCCTCGTCCTGTTGCCAGCCCAACAACCAACATCGGCTGGATTTCTCTCGGACGTGACCCGCTCCTTGAACAACGAATGCTTCAAAAACTTATCAAATGCCTTGGAGTCACTCCTCTCTCTCCTTCACAGCCTTACTACGAACCTCCGCCCGGAGTCGTGGCACCTGGACTTACCTCTCAAACGCCAGGGTCTGCTTACGGAAATCCTATCCCAGTTGACCAATTACCTGCAGGTGCAACGGTCGTGCCGGGTCCACCAGTACCGATCGAGTCTCTGCCTGTGCCACGACAATAATGTGCACGTGCTTCAAGCACATGTCTTTTACTCATCTGTTACGCAACCACGGGATGCCGGCGCAACGCAGCGAATATACTTCGATAGGATCCCTCGAGTTGCCTTTGCCGCTGGCTCTTTCCAAGCAGCTCGCCTCTTCTCAAATTCCTCGGCAGACACTTCTGCATTAAGAGTCGCTGTGTCAGCGTCAATAACAACAATATCACCGTCTTGAAGAAGCGCAATAGGCCCTCCTTCCTGTGCTTCTGGAACAACATGCCCCACAATGAAACCGTGGGAACCACCAGAAAACCGACCATCTGTAATAAGTGCAACATCAGCCCCAAGGCCAGCTCCAACAAGCGCTGAAGTCGGTGTCAGCATCTCTGGCATGCCAGGCCCACCTTTCGGGCCTTCGTACCGAATCACAACAACATCTCCGCGATTGATCGCACCTTGTTCAAGAGACGCCAGCATACCTTCTTCACTGTCAAACACGCGGGCAGGGCCACGAAAACGCGAGCCTTCTTTGCCTGTGATTTTTGCGACAGCAGAATCTGGAGCGACATTACCGTGCAAGATGGTAATGTGTCCTGTCTCTTTGATTGGATCTTCAACTGGTTGGATGATTTTCTGATCTTTCTTAAGCCCCTGGTTTGAGGCAAGGTTTTCTGCGAGCGTCTTTCCTGTGACCGTCATGCAGTCACCATCCATAAGGCCTTTGTCAAGCATGTATTTCATAAAACCACTTGTGCCACCAATTGAATGAAGGTCCTCCTGCACAAACTTCCCACTCGGCTTCAAATCTGCAAGATAAGGAATGCGCTTGGCCACTTGTTGAAAATCAGCCGGAGTGAGTTCAACTTCAACTGCACGTGCCATGGCAATGAGGTGAAGCACGGCATTTGTTGATCCTCCGAGAGCCATAATTGTCACCATCGCATTCTCAAATGCTCGCCGGGTCATAATGTCACGAGGCTTGAGGTCAAGTTCGAGAAGTTTCAAAATTGCCTTACCAGCACGAAGACACTCATCTTGTTTTGCCGGATGAACTGCTGGAATGGACGCACTGTCTGGAAGTGCCATTCCCATTGCTTCAATTGCTGTTGCCATTGTATTTGCTGTGTACATACCGCCACACGCGCCTGCTCCGGGGCAGGAATGCTGAACAATCTCACTGCGCCGAGTATCATCGATTCTCCCAGCAACGTATTCACCATAACACTGGAAGGCAGATACAATATCGAGGGTCGTACCGTCTGAGAGATGCCCAGGCTGAATGGTTCCTCCGTACACCATGAGAGAGGGACGATTTAGGCGGCCCATTGCAATGAGGCAACCCGGCATGTTCTTGTCGCAACCAGGAATCGCTACCAGCGCGTCATACCACTGGGCATGCATCACCGTTTCAAGTGAATCAGCAATGATATCTCTCGATGGAAGAGAATAGCTCATCCCCTCCGTTCCCATGGAAATTCCGTCACTTACACCGATAGAGTTAAATCGCATGCCAACCAATCCAGCAGCGATTACGCCCTCACGAACCTTTGCTGCGAGAGCATTGAGATGCATATTACATGTATTGCCCTCGTACCACATACTCGCAATACCAACCTGCGGCTTCTCAAGGTCAGCTGGCTGGAGCCCCGTCCCCAACAACATCGCCTGAGATGCTCCTTGTGATCGCGGTTGAGTTATTCGAGAGCTATAGCGGTTTAGTACGGTCATGAGATAATTCCGAAAAAGTATTGAGGCTGACGACGGAAGAATAGCCGATCCTTCAACAACTGTGAAAGTGACTGCAGCAAATGCCCATTGAATTCGTATTTCTTGATCTTGGAAACGTCATCGTGTCCTTTGACCTTCAACACGCTATTGCTCAGGCATGCGATCTGAGTGGGGGTAATCCAATCATCATTGAAGACTTTCTTCGTGATTCTGAACTGCAAGATGCAGCTGAGCGAGGAAATCTTTCATGGGACGACTTTCACAAAGAGTTCTGCCGGCGCACAAACACGCTCGTTGACTCCAACAAACTCGCAGTGGCCATCAGTAATATTTTCTCACTCAACATTCATATGCTTCCCTTGATTGCTCGACTCAATCGCTGCGATTGTGGTCTTGGCATCCTTTCCAATACTTGTAGTCCTCATTGGGATTATCTCACCAAGACAAAACGCTTAGGGATACTCAACCAAGGCTTTGATACCGTAGTCTTAAGCCATGAAGTCGGCTGCCGAAAGCCCGAGATGACCATCTTCGAAATAGCAACAGAAGCAGCTGGTGTCCCAGCAGAGAAAATTTTTTTTGCCGATGATCTTGTAGACAATGTGACAGGCGCTCAAAAATTTGGATGGCATGCAGAAGTCTTTCACTCAGCACACATACTTGCGGATGCACTCACTCACTTTGGCCTTCCCTGTAACGTCTAATTCTCCCGCTTAATTCTGAAAGAAAGTCCTTTTCATTGAAATTACCTTCGAGAATATCGACACCATTGAATTGCAAAACAGGGACTCTTTGCCCGTACTTTTCCTGGTGCTGACGATGAGAGTCCACGTCAACCACAACAGCCTCGGGACAATAACATGCAAGAAGGTCCTCTATTTGCTCACACAGATGGCAACCCTTCCGGGTAAAAAGAATTAATTCCATACGGTACACTTCGGTTCTCTACTTACTTCTCTAGTTAGTCAGTTTAGCATTCGTGAAAGACAACGCTTCTTCTACCGATGAATTTTTGAAGACACTCAAAGCCAGTGGGCTTGTTTCGGATGAAAAAATTGCATTTATCTGTAATCACCTGAATACAGGCTCTGAACCTGTTGCAGACACGCTTATTGAAACACTGCTTTCAGAAGGTCTGCTCACACCATGGCAGATCAATCAACTTCAGAAAGGAAAATCAAAAGGATTCCAGCTTGGAAAATATACCCTCAGAACGCTTCTCGGGGCAGGAGGTATGGGATATGTATACCTTGCCAAGCATACAACCTTGGGTGGTTATGTCGCCATCAAAGTCTTGCCAAAAAAGCGAGTTCGTGATGGCTCTTATCTCGAGCGATTCAAACTCGAGGCGAAAGCTGCAGCAAAACTCAACCATCCAAATATTGCACGGGTTATCGACCTCGATGCTACAGCAGACAATAAGATTCACTTTATGGTGATGGAATACATCGACGGAACTGATCTGAGGCACAAGATCAAACACGGCGGTGCTCTGGCAGTCACTGACGCAGTCGACTTTATTCGACAAGCTGCACTCGGACTTCATGAAGCTCATGAACAGGGATTCGTACATCGCGACATCAAGCCGGGCAACCTCATGCTCGACAGGTTTGGTTCGATCAAGGTTCTTGATCTCGGCCTAGCAAAAATTCAAGTTGACGATGACGATGTCGGTTCGGTCACAATGGAGTTTAAGGAAAAGACGCTGGGGACTGCTGATTATATTGCTCCTGAACAGGTGACGAATAGTCACACTGCTGATCGAAGAGCTGACATCTACTCACTTGGTTGCACGCTGTTTTTCCTGCTCACTGGGAAAGCACCATTTGGAGAAGGCTCGGTCAAAGATCGTTTACGATCCCAAATCAATGCCAGACCACCCAGTCCTGCAGAAAAACGTCCAGAATTGCCAGGAGATCTTATTGAATTCTACTTTCGCATGATGCAAAAAAATCCTGCGGCTCGTCCCCAAACAGCCAAAGAAGTCGCGACCACTCTTCAGTCTTGGATAAAAAAGTACGGAAGCGTAGCAGCACTC
>CAXFJI010000248.1:0-4621 GCA_964003275.1 uncultured Planctomycetaceae bacterium | reverse complement strand
GCATTGAGTCAGGCTAACTTAACTTCAATCCGGCCATCCAGTGTGCCGATAAAGAAGGTAGGATGGAAACAAGGCGGAGTGTTTTCAGCATGGTGTATCGTGCAGTCATAAGTGTGAGCCTTTCGCTCCTTCTCTTGGGCGGTGTTGCTGATGCAAGCGCTCCGCGTCGAAGTGAAGTTCCTCCGGTGGTGTTCGAAGGCTTTGGTCTTGAAGGCTTCAGCGGATCAGGCTCCATTGCTGGTCTTATGCGTCGCTCAATGTCTGCAAAACCGCCGGAGGCAATACCGTTTGATGTGAAGGT
The DNA here is from genome assembly GCA_964003275.1 of uncultured Planctomycetaceae bacterium. Taxonomy (GTDB): domain Bacteria; phylum Planctomycetota; class Planctomycetia; order Pirellulales; family UBA1268; genus CACORA01. Next base: position 4,320 of record CAXFJI010000248.1, on the reverse strand, counting down.
CCGAGGTCCTTCTGGCAAATCCGGTTCTACGCAACCACTTACAACTGAATTACATAGTCGAATTCGTGATCTCGACGTCAGTGCCGGCGTTATAACGACTCCCGATGTTATTCAGGATGGACTTACCAGATGGGTTGGAGGGCTGCGGTTTGAATCTGAGCACGTTGATGGTCGTGAAGTGATCGAATTTCGTACGTTCCTGCTCAGTACAGATGTCAAAGATGTTGTTCGCATTCAGGTTGGACCTCGTATTGAGCGTCGTTTGCGTCGTGGAGCCATACTCTTTTTCGATGGTAAAGCAGAAGCGCAAGCGAAGCAGTCTGCTGAAACAGGTATTTGGTCGCTCCCGGGAGGGGACACACGGGACACAATGGTTGGTGTAACAGCACGGACCGGAATCAGACGCTAGCCGGCCTTCGGAAAAAGTAATACATGGGTTTGTTCAACGGTTTATCCGCGTGAATGATCCGTCTTTTGGACCATCATAATCCTGGTTTGAGTTCGCCCAGGTGTTCCTGCTAGCAGATTTGATTCAAAAGGTTATGCCAGGTCTCTGTCCTGAAATAACACCAGCGCAATGAGAAGTGCAACTGTTACGTAGAGCCCAGCATAGAGGGAAGCCCATCCAAGATAATCCCAGGGAACAGCAACACCCCCAACAACTGCTGCTTCAATCGTGAAATGTTCAAGTACGGGCAAAAGTGTTGCAAACAATTGGCCAACAAATCGGACGATTGCAAATTTTCCAACGCTTGATTGGACGATCAGAGGTACCAAGTGCCCCAAAGCATAAATCATGAAGCAGATGATCAGATTCGGAACCATGCTCAGACGCGTGGAGACGGCAAGGCTTACGGCAGCCAGAAGAATGGTCTCAAGAAAAGAAAGCACCAAACCTGGAACGACGGTTATCATTTCATTGGCGCAATCGATCCATATGGGATCGGTCTTCGAACTCTCACGAGCATCATAGATAACCTTGAGGCTGGTCGTGGAAAGAAGAACACTCCCAAGAATGAGAAAAACAAGTGATGCGACCATGACAAGTCCAGCATATTTGCCGATGACAAATTGCCAACGCTTGACTGGTTTTGACAAAACAGTCATGGCGGTTCGTCCTTCAATCTCCTCAGAGACAGCAACACTTGCTGTCCAAACGACCACTAGCAAGGAGAGGACCTTGATGAGTGTCAGGCCACTGTCTTTCAGCATCTTTACGTCTTCACCGAATGTGTTGTATGGGATGACGATAAAAGCCACGAGTAACACTGCGCCTGCAATAAGGGCGACAGAGAAAATTGGCTGACCGAGCGCCTCTTTTGCGGTGGCTGAAGCGATCGCAGCCACCCTGCGAGGAATCAATCGGAACAACATGTACACAATGGCAATGGCAAGAAATACAATTGCAGAGATTGGGAATAATGCAACTTGAGTGTGTTCAGGCGCAACGCTCCATTGGACGGTGAGTGGGACTGCCGCATCCGATTGATTGATTGCCTCAAGTTCGGCACGTTGGCCGAGGAATGGATTTGTTTCGCCCGAGGAACGTTCCCAGGTCCACGGCGTATCAGCCACTAAATCAATATCTGGTGCCTTCGTTAAAGCAAATCCTTCAATGGCTTGTTGCGTGCGAACAACAATTGAATCAGAACTTTCCAGCGTGAGCGATTGAAGTTCCTGTGGGCGCAGGTCAAGTGGAATGGATTGAAGTTTTGCGTTTGGTTGTATTGTGATGGTCTTGGATACTTCACCTCCCGTTACCAAACGAACTAATGAACGAGACATAGATGGTAACGGAACGAGAGGAGTAAACGCGATGGCAACTGCTGAGAGCGCTACGAGGAGCCAGACGTAGGGCCCGAGGAAACCGTCTTGAAGGCTGCTCTTCGCTTCAAGTGCAAGTCTTGGATTGCATGCTCGCATAATCCCCCAAATGACAATCATGCTCACGATTGCAACACATGCACCAGCACCAAGAAGCCAAAGTGACGGAAGGGCCGTAAGCCAACGATTGGCAAAGATTGGAGAAATTGGCAGCACAACAACATTCCTATAAAAGAGAATCAAACACCCATATATCCTATTCTGGCTTCATTGAGGACAAAATGGAAGCGGTCTCTGGTCCGGCAAGGACAGTGCTCGCGTGACCATCGAGGGGCCAGCGTCGCAAGACGTCGTGGATTCCCTCCAGAGAAACCGATTCGACAATGCTAAGATCATCAGCAATTGATCGATAAATCTGTTCATGTGCCCATTCAAGCCCGATTGCAAAAAGCCTACGCCGCGGCCGTTCACCTGCAAGCACAACTCGACTCGATAATTTATTTCTCGCCCGTTCCCACTCGTCCTCACGAATGCCATGAGTGGCTGCCTCCCGATAAAGTTCAAGGATGCGCAGGAGAATCTTTTCAGTAGCATCGGCCGCACATGAAATTTGAGTAGCAAACACACCAGCATCAAGAAAATCATAATGTTGAAGAGAAGCATGTTCTGCAAAGCCAGAATCAACAAGATCCCAATACAAACGGCTGCCAGAATCATCTCCGAGCACAAGTGATAGCATCTTCGCCGCCCAGCGTTCTTCATCAGCAGCTGATGGTCCTGCGGTCATGCGAATAACATATTCAAGTGAGGCTGAATCACGCACGATCGCTTCGGTTGAAGAATGCGTTACTGCGGGTGGCGATTGGCGGCGTTCGGGCAACGAGACTCGTTCCCATGTTCCACATAGTTGTTTTGCAGACTCGACAAGATTTGGGAAATCAACAACACCACTTGCCGCTAAGACAATATTTTCCGGTGTGTAGCGCATGCGATGATATTCCCGCATGCGTTCAACAGGCAGTGCCTCAATGGTGTCAACACTTCCCAACACACTCCGAGCTAGAGGATGGTTCCCAAAGAATGAGGCACGACATCGATCATCAGCTCCAAAAGGAGGTTGGTCATCATACATGCGAATTTCTTCAAGGATGACGAGTTTTTCTGTGTCGAAGTCTTCTTTCCGAAGCGCGGGGCGCATCATTTTGCCTAATAAACTTACTGCTTGCTGTTGTTGATCAGGAAGCACGGCTGCGTAGTACACCGTGTCTTCTTCACTCGTGAAGGCATTTGCACTTGCACCCATCCAGTCAAACTGACGATTGATATCATCTGCTGAGAGGTCTTTTGTGCCTTTGAACGTCATGTGTTCGAGGAAATGGCTTACCCCGGCGAGGTCGTCGGATTCATCTCTGGCACCGGCACCAACAAAAAAACCAATACTGGTAGAAACGGCAGCATCCGAGGTTTCTGCGATGACCTCGAGTCCATTGTCGAGTGTTTCACGGTGAAATTGCATCGGGTACCTCCAGTGGTGTATTTCCCAATGAAACAACAGTCAGATCTGTCATCGGATGTGTCGCCAGGTGCCTTTCAATTGATTCAATCGACAGGTCGTCAAGCCGTCTTAATTCCTCTTCGAGTGTTCGGAGATGGCCAAGGTGATACCACTGTCGTGCATTCCCTCCAGCACGAGCAGCACTTGATTCCTGCTGCATGACAAGACCACTTTTGACTCGAGACTTGACGCGATCCAACTCAGACTTTTCGATCGAACCTGGTAGCCGTGCAATTTCCTCAAGCATAACATCAAGTGTTTCTTGGGCTCGAGCAGCTGTCGTGCCGGCATAGCAGATAGCCGAAGCAAAGTCTCGATGCGTTTGATATCCAGCTGATACGCTATAACAGAGACCTCGTTGCTCACGAACTTCAGTAAAAAGCCGAGAGCTTGACCCTCCGCCAAGAATTGCAAGAGCAGCCGTGATTTCATATGACGCATCATTGCGATACGGTGGAACCGACCAAGCAAGTGCAATGTGTGTCTGCTGAGAGTCGTGTGGAATATGTTGAATTCGAGTTCCACGTTCTTGGGTATCTATAGTCGCTTGCTGTTTGGTAGACCAATGACCAAACAGATCCTCAATTTGTTGAACAAACTTTTCCCACTCAATGCAGCCGGCTGCTGCGATAATTGTTCCGGAAGGACAGACGTGTTGATTCACAAAGGATCGTACGTCTGCAATAGACAAGTTTTCGACATCTGCCGACATGCCTTCCGGAGGCTGTCCCCATGGTGCAGGAAACATCAGTTTTCGCAAAGCTGAAATCACACGATGAGAAGGATCGTCTTCCATGCCGGCAAGGGTTTGAAGGACAACCTGCCGTGCTTTTTCGAGTTCTTTTGGGTCTAGAAGAGGGTGTTGCAAAATGTCAGCGTAGATAGGGAGAGCTGTTGCGAGCTGTTTTGCGACCATCCCTCCGGAGAAACTGGCGTGGCTT
>CAXFJI010000247.1:0-4626 GCA_964003275.1 uncultured Planctomycetaceae bacterium | reverse complement strand
AGCCTACCGACACAACTACAGATTCTGAGTCTGCAAAAAAAGCAGCTCCTTCCTCACTGGAAAGTCTTCAGAATACTCTTACGACAGCGACCGACAGTGCATCACTGATTCGTGCGATTGATGCATTGGGAGCAATGCGTTCTCGTGCAAAGAGCACCTTGCCAGATCTCCTCAAGCTCACCAAACAATCTGACCCCAAGGTGAGGTGGCATGCTGTTCGCACGGTAGGACTTATTGGAGAGGATGCTGTTTCAGCCATCCCTGATCTCACGCGTATCCTTGAAGATGAAGATCCCGTTACGGCTGCGCAATCTGCTGCATCGATTCGCCACATTTATGTTGATGATGATGACATTTCTCAGCAGGACAAAACGCTCTACGATAATGCTATTGATCCACTGCTCACTGCTTCTCTTCGTGATGATCCCCGTGTTCGCAGGGCTTCTATCAGAGCAGTTGCTGCAATTAGTCCAGACAGCAAGAAGTTGGCGCAACGGCTTGCAAAAGCCCTAAGCGATAGAGCACCGTCCGTCATCATGCCAGTCCTTCACACCTTGGCAGATATGGGTGACGAAGCAGTGCCCGTTTTAAAAGAAGCACTCAACGTTCCTGAAACTCGTTATTGGGCAGCCGTAGCGCTCACTGAAATTGGACCAGAGGCATCTCCAGCCACTGAAGAATTGGCAACGCTCACCCGTCAGGGGACGCCGACAGAACAGATGCAGGCCATGCTCGCATTGGCAGCCATTGGCCCAAAAGCATCGCCCGCTGTTCCCGTGCTTGTCGAAAAACTTTCAGAAGTGAAGGAAGATGCCTCTCTGCAGTTTGCAGCAGTCTTTGCTCTCGGAAGCATTCAATCTACAGATGGCGATGATGTGCTTCGTGATATTGCCCTCAAAGCTGTCGAGTCTGATAACGAATTTCTTTCTGAGGTTGTCGTTTGGGCTCAAGCCAAAATTCATCCGGAAGATACCAAACTTCGCAAAGAGGCGATTGAGAAGCTAAGCGCTGGTCTCTCTAGTGATCTCCCAAAAGTTCGCGCCATCTCCACTTCCGGCCTGTCTGATCTGGCTGCGCTTGCGAACAAGGATGAAAAAGAGCAGCTTGCAGCAGACTTTATCAAGACTCTCTCCGACCCTAACCGAGATGTGAAAAACCGGGCAGGTGCTGCTCTTATTCGAATGGGGCGAGATGCAGTTGGTCCTTTACGCAAACAGCTCGCTAACCGTGATAACCGATGGGCCATCCTGGAAATCTTGAGCGGTATTGGAAAGGATGCTGCAGCTGCAACGAGTGATTTAGTAGCCTTGCTGGAAGATGAGGAAACGGCAATACGAAGTGAGGCGGCAGTTGCACTTGGTGCTCTTGGAGAGCAGGCAGCAACGGCTGTTTCTCAACTTCAAAATATTCTTGCTGATAGTTCTGAAGCGGCAGGAACGCGATACTCAGCAGCGTACGCTTTGGGGAGCATTGGTACAGCTGCGTCTCCAGCACTCGAGAGCCTCAAGTCTCTTGCACAATCTGAAGATACACTTTTAGCAACAGTTGCTGTCTGGGCCTCCTTGAAGATTGACCCAACAAATACAGAATTTTTTGAAACAGCAATGCCTCGTCTTGAGGAAGCACTCAAAGCGGATAGTGACCTTGTCCGCTTGGAAGCAGCTGTGTCTCTTGGTGAAATAGGGCCTCATGCTCAGGCCACGTTACCCGCCCTGGAACTCGTCGAAGAGGATGATCCAGTTCGGGCTGTTCGAAAGGCTGCTGCTGAAGCCATTCGTAAAATAGGCAGTTGAGTTTCAGTCTAGGCAATCTCTGCCGACATTCTCGATCAGGCTGAAGTCTCGCAGGCAGGCAAGCCGAACCCATCATGGATGGATTGAAACTGAGTGCGGGATGAAAAACCGACTCGTCTGTTTGTTTTTAGCACGACTGGACAACCAATGCCTAGGGTAGGATTTGTCAAAAGAATCTGGCTAACCAATTTTTCAAAACCGGCTTGTGATCGAGCTCTTTATAAGTGTGCGAGTCGGCAGCGTCCTCAAAGAATATTGCAACTTGGCATCCATTCTCTTGAGCGATGCGAGTGTCTGCTTAAATTGACACATTCCGCCCAGGACAGCCCTATTCATTTTGTCGGACTTGATTATTTCGAGGGAAGATCGCATTCCACGCCAACAGGACCGACGCTTAAGCAAACTCACCAACGACTTCACAGTCTTGCTCAGACACAACTTGTACCAGGACAGGTGGACATCTCTTTGGCCCGATTGTGCAATCACATTGGAACATTTGATCTGATTGTGATTGATGCAGTGGTCGATCGAGAGCATCTTGATCGATGTTGGTTTTTTATCCAGCGAATAATCAATCAAACATCTCTTGTTCTCAAAGAAGAAAAAAACGGTGAACAGACGACTTCATGGACGGTCGTTTCAAGACCCGAGATAAGCAGTCTTGCGTCTCGGACTGTGCTACGAAAAGCGGGGTAGGGAAGGGCAGAGCATCACCCGCTTTTCGTCATATTTTTGAAGTCAATAACGCGTTGGATTCAAAAAAAAGGCTCTTGCTCCCTTTGATTATCAACCCATACGCCCACCCGCTTGAGTTTGCTACATTAGATTTCATTGCTTTCATTGCTGTTTCCGCTAACTAATATCACCATCATGCCTTCTCGAACCCTCCTTGATAAAATATGGGATAACCACCTTGTCTGCTCGCCGGCAGGTGAAGCTCCCTTAATTTATATCGATCGACACCTCGTTCACGAAGTAACGAGCGCGCAAGCTTTCGAAGGCCTTCGTCTAGCTGGTCGTCGCGTTCGTCGACCAGAGTTCACGTTTGCCACCCCCGATCATAATGTGCCAACAACTGATCGCCGTTTACCGATTGCAGACCCTATCTCCAAACAGCAAATTGACACACTTCGAAATAACTGTAATGAATTCGGCGTGCGGCTGTTTGACCTCGGCGACACTGACCAGGGGATTGTACATGTGATTGGACCAGAGCTGGGAATCACTCAGCCAGGCATGACGATCGTGTGCGGTGACAGCCACACAGCTACGCACGGTGCATGGGGCGCCCTTGCCTTTGGGATAGGGACAAGTGAAGTTGAGCATGTACTGGCAACTCAAACGCTTCGTCAGGTCAAGCCCAAATCACTCGAAGTCCGTGTTGATGGTGCGCTTCTGCAAGGCGTAACAGCAAAGGACCTTGTGCTGTATCTTATCGGGAAATTGTCTACCGAAGGTGGCACTGGTTACGTTATCGAGTACACGGGCCCTGTCATTCGAGGTTTCGGAATGGAACAACGAATGACCGTTTGCAATATGTCGATAGAGGCCGGAGCCCGTGCTGGAATGATTGCACCAGATTCCGTAACGTTTGACTACCTCAGAGAACGTGACTTTGCTCCAAAAGATTTTGAGAAAGCGATTGCTCGCTGGGAACAACTGCCGTCTGATCCAGATGCTGTCTATGACAGAGTAGAGGTATTCGATGGTGCAGATATTGTTCCTCAAGTAACGTGGGGCACAAATCCTGCGCAAGTTGTTGGTGTCGACACTGTCATTCCAAAACCAGATGCATTCAAAGATCCAAACGAACGATCAAGTGGAGATCGAGCATTGGAATATATGGGGCTGAAAGGTGGCACGAAAATCGTTGACATTCCACTTGACCGGGTGTTTATTGGATCCTGCACAAATAGTCGTATTGAAGATCTTCGTGCAGCAGCTGCCGTCGTACAGGGATATCGAGTTGCGTCTACGGTACATGCCATGGTTGTACCAGGCAGTGGGCGAGTGAAGAGACAGGCTGAAGAAGAAGGACTTGATAAGGTTTTCCAGACCGCTGGCTTCGAATGGCGTGAAGCTGGCTGCAGCATGTGCCTTGGTATGAATCCAGATATCCTCACTCCCGGCCAACGGTGTGCCTCAACCAGCAATCGAAATTTTGAAGGTCGACAAGGCAAGGGAGGCCGTACACACTTGGTTTCTCCAGCCATGGCTGCTGCTGCCGCCGTCATTGGGCATTTTGTTGATGTTCGTGAATGGAATTACAAGTAACGTATAAAACGGAATCAAAACCATAGTTTGGAAAAGATGAAGTATTTCCGAAACTCGGGACACCTCCATGGAACCTCTTAGAACTCATACTGGCATTGTTGCTTCTCTTGACAGAGCAAATGTCGATACCGATCAGATCATTCCTAAACAGTTCCTTAAGCGGATTGAGCGAACAGGATTTGGTCAGTATCTTTTTTTTGATTGGCGATTTCTCGCCGATGGATCTCTTGATCCTGATTTTGAACTGAATCAACCTATCTGTAAGGGTGCTTCTATTTTGCTTGCACGACGCAACTTTGGCTGCGGCTCCAGCCGTGAGCATGCCCCATGGGCACTGGCAGATTATGGATTCCGTGTAGTGATCGCACCTTCGTTTGCTGATATTTTTTATTCGAATTGTTTTCAAAACGGCATGCTACCTATTCAACTCTCAGAAGATGATGTCGATGCACTTTTTCAACGTACAAAGGAAGCAGAAAAAAATGCAGTGCAATACCAACTCGACATCGACGTTTCGTCTTGTACGATTGGTGATCAACATGAATTTCAGCGCACCTTC
>CAXFJI010000246.1:0-4641 GCA_964003275.1 uncultured Planctomycetaceae bacterium | reverse complement strand
CTCCTTCCTTAATCGGCTTAAACAGCTTGGTGTCACTGATAATGTCCGGTACCTCGACAACTTTATCATCTTCGATCCAGCAGAAGGGAGGCATGTTGATCACAGTGTCTCCGAAATAGTGATCGAAGCCGTGGGCGAGTGGGCCGTCCGGGATAGGTTTTGACCAGTCAATGTCCTCAGGCCTGTAGGTTTTCCTTCTCCCGACGACCACCTTTACGGCTCCGGGTTTCACCACGGCATTCCAGTTCCAGCCGAGGTGCCATTTACCGATGGCGGCAGTGTGGTAGCCCTTTTCTTTCAACATTTCCGGTAGGGTAAGACGCTTCGCCTTAAACCACGATCTTCCAAAAGAGTCTACGATGCCGTGCCCCTTTCGCCAGTGATGGCGTCCTGTCAGGAGTGCGTAGCGGCTCGGAGTACAAATGCCAGAGGAGGAGTGCCCGTCGGTGAAGCGGATTCCCTCGGCAGCGAGCTGATCGAGGTGAGGGGTTGGGATCTTGGAGTCCGCGTTGTAGGAGGTCAGGTCACCGAAACCGAGATCGTCGGCATAGAGGATTAGAATATTGGGCCTGGATTTTTCAGCCTCGGCCGAAATAGGTATCAGGAAAGCGCTGGCGACACCGAGAATGAAGGATGTAAAAGAACGTTTTTTCATAGAATAGGAATAAACGAGTGAATCTCTTCACAAGCGCAAGGGTGAATGAAAAGAGGGACAAATGATTTTTTTAGTCCGGATTGATGGGGATGGCAAGTTTCCCTATGTGGGAGGGAAATGCTGGTTCCTGATCGCTCTGGCTGGTGAGGTTGTTTTGCATGTGCTAAACCGTTCTGGTCTTGGCACAGAATCCGTTTCAGGACATTTTCTCAGGATGTATAGGCTATTTTGACGATCGCTTCTGCAAGTTTGATGACTGAGAGTGGTGCAGAGCCTTCAGCCTTATTGTTCACGGTCATAAAGACATTCTGTCCGTTTTTTGCGGCATGTTGAGCCAGTTTTGCAAGTGATATTCTGCTCTCAACGTCCTCCTCAACGAGTTCATTGAAAGGTGCGTACTTTGCCTTTGCTTCTTCATACTGCCGCCCAGCATGAAGGTTCCATCGAACGACAATCGGATGTTGATGATCTCGAGACGTAAGTCCATAGGCAGATGCCTGGATATCAACAGGTGGCATGCGAGCATGTACTGCTACACAGGGAGTTGCGCCTGCATCCTGAAGGCATGAGGCAAAATCTCGAGATACAAGTTGATGATCTCGTACTTCAACAGCATAGAGTGGGCCGCGAGGAAGCATTGCCAGAAAGGCTGCCATCCTTGCAAGAAGGCGTGGTATGTTCCTGAGCAGTGGGGGGCCAAGCGGAGGGAACTGAAACACAATGGGCCCCATTTTTTCCCCAAGGCCCTCAAGGCATGGCTGAAGGAAGATATTTTTGGCCATGACGCTATCGAGAAAGGATGGATTTGTCACCTGACGGTCTTTGAGTCCGCTTTGCTGCATGAGGGGACGTGTGAATAACGAAGGGGCTTTGATTAGAAACCGAAAATGATCAGGCACCTTGGATGCATAATTTGCAAAGTCCTTGGCCGAGAGTGCAGCGTAAAAGGTGCGATCCAGACTGACGGTACGAAGAAGTGGATGGGCCGCGTAGGCTGAAAGTCCATGATGAGCGAGTGTTTTTGCGGTGAGTCCTTTTTGGTTGGCGTACACAAGGCCTTTCCAGCCGGGGAACGTCCAGCTGGACGTTCCAAGACGAATCGTTTTTGGAAGCAATGATGCAATTTCGCGCAGATGTTCACTGTTTTTTGAAGGTTTGACCCAGAAGGAATCTGCGAAAAGATGACCTTGATTCATAATGAGATAGGTTAAAAAGTCTTGTTTTTTCGACCAGATCACTGCCTGCTGGTGTGTTCAGAAAGAGAGGCATCAAAAACCAGTCAAAAGGAAGAAGAATCACTTTGGGAAGGTGTTTTTTTGTGGTTTTTTGGCTCATTTCAACGGCCCTTTTGGTTGCTCATCGAATTCTCACAAATGGCTCATAAGAGACTCATGTGATCTGTGCATCCTACTGACCGATCTCAAGAGAGATCCAAAAAGTAATACGTAATTTTCCGTAAATTGATTGATTGATACGCAACAAAGGAAAGGATCATCCCTATGCGTTTTTCGTTCCCAAAATCAGGCTTGTGCCGACCAACATCCCGTCGTGGATTTACGCTGGTTGAGCTCCTTGTCGTCATTGCCATTATTGGTGTGTTGATAGGACTTTTGCTTCCAGCTGTTCAGGCTGCCCGTGAAGCTGCCCGGCGAGCCTCATGTAGTAATAACATGCGTCAGTTTGGTTTGGCTTTGCATAATTATGAAAATGCGATGAAGCATTTTCCAGCTGCCTGTTACACCGCTGATTCGGCGAACACCACTGATTTTCCGACGCCACCGAAGGGAAACCCAAGTCGTACCGAGCACTCGTGGCGAGCTTTTGTGTTGGCTAACCTTGAGGAAGGGAACCTCATGGATCAATATGACTTCGGTCAACACTGGTGGGAACAGAATGCGACAGTGCTTTCTGCCAGCCCATCTGTGTTTCGTTGCCCAACAGCAATGCCTGCAAGTGGTGGGTATGCAAGTATTGACGGTCCAAGTCGGGATGATGATTCAAATGCAATATCCATGGACCCGGATAATCTTGGATATGCTGACTATGAGGTGTTCACAGGCGTGAAGGATAAAGTCTTTGCCAGCCACAGTTCTGGTGATGATCCTTATAAAAAGGCGAATAAGGCATCAGCCCGTGGAGCCCTTGTGAAAGATGAAGTGACGAGAATCCAAGTGATCACAGACGGTACTTCCAAGACCATCGGTATTGTGGAATGTGCAAGTCGTCCCGATACCTATAAGGGGAAGGGAGTGAAGGCTCCAACGGGTGACACGAACCAGTGCATAGGGTGGGCCGATTCACTTGGTCCGTTCAAGCTTCATGGAGTCGATTCCAATGGAGATAAATGTAAAAATTGTGCTGGCAATGTTCCATTTGGTGCAATCAATGATGGTGAAGCCTATTCGTTCCATCCCGGAACGATGAACCTCACAATGATGGATGGTTCAACCCGTTCCGTCAGCGAGAGTGTTAATCTCGAGGTATTCGCTGCCATGATCACCTGTCGTGGAGGCAGTACGGGTGAGCCAGTTGTCACAAATCAGTAGTTTTGGAGTCTTGTTTTAGCTTTTTGCATGGCTATGAAACTCAACGATGTTATTCATGCTGCGGTCGTGGTCATTTGTACTGCGACCGCAGTATGTTTTATTGGGTTGTGCTCAACCCTGTCGGCCAACGAAATGGTCTCAGGTTCAGGTGATGTTCGTATTCAGGCGGTTACATTCCTGCCGCCCATTGAAATTGCAGCTGCGAATCCGGATAGAGAAGGCGAAATGCCTGTTCAGCTTGGCGGCTTGAGTGATCTTGTTGTGGTGCCGTCCCACGGCCAGCTATGCTTCTGGTCCATCACGGATCGCGGTCCAAACGGTAAGGTGGAGACGTCTGCGGGAAAGCGTAGAACGCTCCTTAATCCAAATTTCCAGCCAGCGATTATCGAGATACAGGTTCCGCCATCGGAGTCAAAGAAGCTGCTGCAAGAGTCGGAAGGCCAAAGTGAGGCATTCGTTTTTGATGTTACTGTCCAGAAGAAACTCGTGTTACGAAATGCGAATGGCTCTCCCGTAACGGGTCGTCCAAATGGTGTTGGAAATGATGAACCCATTTTGGACCCTGCTGGAAAGAGAGAGATTCCACCAGATCATAACGGCATAGATAGCGAAGGATTGGTGCGACTCAACGATGGAACAATGTGGGTGAGTGAAGAGTATCGTCCATCGCTTCTTCGTGTGTCGGCTCGTGGGGAGGTGTTGTCGCGTTATGTTCCACAAGGTATTGAGTTACCTCAGGCGGACTGTGAGGTGCGTCCAGTATTGCCAGCTCGGTATGGCATGCGAAAAGATAATCGTGGGCTGGAGTCATTGTCCGTATCGCCCGATGGTTCCATGTTGTGGGCGCTTTTACAGAGTCCGCTTGAGTATCCCTCAGAGAAGGTTGCAGAGAAGACTGGGAACATTCGGCTCCTCGCTATAGATACACAGTCAGGTGTGCCTGTCGGTGAGTACATTTATCGAGCTGGTGACCCCAGTCATCCAGACTTCGTGGCGGGTGGTGCCTCACCGGAAGATGTGAAAGTGTGTGCAATGTCGGCCATTGACAAGGCCTCGGTTCTGGTGATTGAGCAATCGGATGAAGGTGATGCAAAGCTTTATCGTTGCTCCTTTGATGGTGCCACGAATACGTTGAAAAGTGATGAGCCATTGGAGCCAATCGGTAATTTATCGACAGTGTCTGTCGTGCCGTTGCAAAAAAAGCTTGTTGCCGATCTGGCAGGGCTTTTGCCGCGATTTGCCTCAGATATTACTGGGGGGGTATGGCAGCCGAAGCCGGGTGAAAGGGTGGCTGGTCTCAAACTTGAGGGCATTGCGGTGATTGATGCTCATCGTGTTGCCATTGTGAATGACAATGACTTCAACATGGATCATATCGAAGATCCAGCAGAGCCAGAAAGAAAGTCATGTCTTTGGATTGTCTCTTTGGCCAAGCCGTTA
>CAXFJI010000245.1:0-4703 GCA_964003275.1 uncultured Planctomycetaceae bacterium | reverse complement strand
GGCGGCGGTTCAGGGGGATCATTGAACACAACACCTGCGACCCACGCACCGCGTGTTACAGGCTGCGTGCGCTCAGGCCCTGACGTCATCGTCATGACGGCTGCATTTGTAATGATTCCACCCATGCGAAGGTCCATGATCGGAACACGATGAAATGTGAGGGTGGTCACACCACTCCCGCCAGTCAGCTTTTCTGTTCCCTCACTCAATACTCCATACGCCTTTTGCAGAAAGGCTGATTGGTAGGTAAAGGAAGGAGCAATCAATTCCGTGATAGGAAGGTCCTCGATCAGCACGGTCTCAAAAAGAAGCAAGGGCTCCATCATCATATGCATGCTTGCTCGATACTTTGAAAAATAAAAACTTGGAAACTTATCTCGATTGGGTACCGAAGAGATGATTCGATCCAATTGCAACCACTGCAATGCGAAACTGTCACAAAACCTCTTAATCTTTTTATCACGTAGCAATCGTTGTATCTGTTCACTCAGCACCTCTGTTTGGTGTAACGCTCCACGAGATGCCACCTCCAGCAGCTGCTCATCTGGCAGACTGCCCCACAGAAAAAAAGAGAGCCTGGATGCGAGCTCAAAATCATCAACACCACGTGCAACTGTCTTTACGCCTGCATCCTCCTCACCACGCTGCTCATAGAGGTACAGGAATCGAGGCGATGAAATGATCGCTGATGCCACACTCTTCATGGCCTCTTCAAAACGCTGACCGTGTTCAAGGCGACTTAATATAAAACGAACATATCGGTCAACAACTGCCTGTTCGACGAATCGACGGAAGGCAATCGACAGGAATGGCCGTAGGCGTTCTTCCAACACCTGCTGAATATCAGCCCCCTCTTTTGGCGCAACAAAAAAATCATTCCATATCCCAACATGTTTCTTGTTGAAGTCTTTACTACCAGTAATTGACTGCGCCACCTTGAGGAATTCATCCATCAAGAGTGGCGAGAGTGATAAATGGTCACCTTGATTGTCATACCCATGCTCAGCCCGAAGATCACGAGGAAATGCCGCCACTCCTTCAAGCCGCGGTTCAATCATTTGTGACTTTCCCAGCGGCCGATTTCCCACAGTGACCGTATCTGGCATCTTGCCTGTATCAGGCTTGAAATAGTTCTTATGAATTCGCATTGCACGCTCGGGCAGCGTAAAGACAACGCATTTCAATTGAAAGAGATCAACAACAGCGTTGTTGTATTGAAAGCGATTCATCCGCCGAATGGAGGTGCGTTCCTGGTGCGGTGCGCGTGCCACCGCTTCATGCAATACCGGCTCAAGGAGTTTGAGAAGCTGTGACCGCTCCTCTGGCGTCGGCTGCTGGCTGTCTTCCGGAGGCATCTCACATGACTCAAGAACATGCATGAGTAGCCTGGTCTGAGATGCACTCTTCTTGAGCACATCAAGATTGATGCCTGAGAGCACTACATCATTTTCGCTCTCACTTCCCGCATGACAGTCAAGGCAGTACTGCTTGGTAAAGGTGGCGATCGCATCATCACGTTGGTCCGGCAGTGCACCACCCGCAATGGCCATACGAATGGCTAACAGGACAACGACAGACCATAGGCGATGCATGAGAATGACCTACAAACAAGAACGACTGTTGCACTCCTATTATGCACCAAATCCCAGCGTTCGCTATATATTGTTTTGTGAAGGCTGTCCGTGTTCTTGCGGCAGTACAAACCGACCACTTTGCTCTAAAAACGTTTTTGGGTTTATCAGACTGATTTTTTCAATCAGGCTTTGTGTATGGCCACGACGACGCATCTCGACGTGACACTTCGGCACGGACATGGGATCACTTGGCCCCCAGTCACCCGCAGAGTTGATCCACAAGCGTTCATTCCCAAAGCACTCGATAATGTCTACGGCCCGCTGAGGGGTGCATTTACTATCTGGATACAACGTCATGCCAGCCCAGAAGCCTCGGTCTAAGACTTCTGCAACCGTGTGTTCTTCAACATGATCAATCAGGACTCGCCCTGGATCCACGCCTGCATTTTGTATTGCATCCATTGTCATTCGTGTCCCTTTGAGTTTGTCTTCAAGGTGAGGTGTATGCACCAGAATGAGACGTTGATGCTTCTTTGCTATCTCAATTTGTTCTTCAAGAATGGTGAGTTCATTTCGAGAGTTTTTGTTGAGACCAATCTCTCCAATGCCGAGCACATTAGGCTTATCTAAGAACTCAGGAATGATTCCCATGACTTCACGAGCAAAGACGGGGTCCTCTGCTTCTTTTGGATTGATACACAACCAGCAGTGATGCGCAATGCCATACTGAGCCGCACGCTTTGGCTCGACCTCAGTGAGTTGTCGAAAATAGTCGAAAAACCCTGCAGGACTTGAACGATCAAAGCCTGCCCAAAATGCCGGTTCGGTGATGGCAACGCAGCCTGCCTGCGCCATGGCCCGGTAGTCATCCGTTGTTCGGCTCACCATATGAATATGTGGGTCAATATATGCCATAGTCCATTACCTTCCGTTTAATAGTCGGTATGCGGATCAGCACCAAGGGCTGACTGCGTGTGTGCAACCGGGATAGGGTCGGTGGTGTGATCACTCAACAGGGAAAGCAATTGCTGAACGCGATTTGCCGTTTTGTCACTCGTGTGGTCCGCCAACATCCTGATGGCCTTCCGCAGCGCTCGAACCCGTACATCCTGCTTTCCCTCCTCGCCCTGCGCCCGCTCCAGACGATCAAGAAAGGCTGCAATATCCAAAAGCTTTGCTCGGTGCTCCATAAAGTAGAGTTCCACCACTTGCTGACTCGTCAACGGACATGATGCTTCAGACATTGGTTTTCCTTTCCTGTGGACACCCGGACTGTAGGCTAATCCAAAACGCAGCCACAGAAAACGTCTTCTTCTGAATTACGCCTTAATATTTACCCCAGATGGCATTGGTATCATAACATCACGATTTTTCGTGATGGACGGCATCGTTGCCTGCTGCAATCATTCCGCCACGAATGGCACCAGCCTCGGTGGCACCATAATTATCCAGAAACAATGGATGGATGGGCCGACTATTCGGCATGCTCAACCAGGCCCGCAGAATATGACGTCGTTGCATGGGATCCGGATCATCTACAAACGCCGTACGGCGATGCAGTGTCACCCAGTTATTCAGCAGCAACACATCTCCCGGCGATTGAGTAAATGATACATGCATCGACTCTCGCTCAGCTATGGATTCAAGTTCATCCAACGCTTCCCGCTGCAGGTCTGTCATATCTGGCAACGCTGGCATGGCATACGCCCGCTCAATCAATACACGTAAAAGACTTGCAGCAAAAAAACCATCCGTGAAAGAAAAAATTGGCTGGCGGCACCATGGCTGCGTGTTTGCAGTATCGACATTATGACGTTTGTAATAATACGGCTGCATCAAGCAAGCCACGAGATCTGGCCGTTCGTGCATCATTCGGTTGTACACTGCAATGGAACTGACAACCTGATTCTCACCCCCAGACGCTGCCTGCCTGAGGCACAGAAATGCGATGACATCGCAGCGATCTGTGTGAAAGCTCAATCGTTTTGATGTATTCGGGCCACGCGCACGAGCATCATCATCTGCATATCCTTCGTTTCGCACGCTGAATACCTTGTCTCCCGCAGCACTCTGCGACAAGGTCGTTCCAAGGTAACTGCAGACTCCCGCAAACACCTGCTTGATCTGGTCGATCACCCTGTTGTGTTCAACTGCACTCGTGTTGAGAAGGTGCTCCACAGGCAATCCTTCGATGATGGTTACACCACTGCCATGTTCTAATGATGACTGAATCTGCTTCATCTTGCCTGCAAGGTTTGGAAGCACAGGCGTTATCCCAGCACATGCCTCCGGAGTTTGGCCGTGTTGCCCACATGCTTCCACTGCAGTCATGAACTCAGCACACTCATCGTCTGAAAAGCGAATCTTCCAGTCCTTGCGAGCAAGCAAGGCCTTACCTTCCCAGCCAGCGGGATGCGGGATGCTGATGGGCGCACTCGACGTGTCAATCGTATCCGCCATCTATTGCATCGCCTCATGAACAGGCATCATCAGGAACCAAGACCATCTGTCAGACAAAGCATCCTGTGCATAGAGCGTTCCACTGGCAGACAGTTCAACGTGTATAAACCTCAACGTTCAATTACTCCGTTGCTCAAACAAACTCAAGGAAAACCGCACTATTGTTGCTGTATGGACACGGACTTGCTGGCATAGGCCTACGGTGCCACAATATAGAGAGATTACACGACTTTTTGCATTGCATCCCGTTTACAAGATAAAGGAGAGATATCTCACGAACGGTGCACCTCGTAGGGCTTCTGCGTTCCGTCGGCTCAGATCCAATGCCGTTGAATACGCGAGGCCTCCATTTTCGTAGTTGTTTCTTCAATTCCTGACGTTTCCCCACCAGAACCACCGATATTCTATCTATGCTGATTCGCTGAAGCTCCATCGAGAGTCACTGAGACTCCTTCATTTCACTTAACCAAGGATCTGTCATGCTCAATCGACGAACAATACTTCAAAGCATTGCGTCCGGAACGGGTGCGGCCTTGAGTCTTGGAGGCTCCCCCCTGCCGCTTCTGGCCAGTGCATCAGCATTGCCGACGACCAGTGCTCCAAAGCGGATTATCTTTTTTCTGCAGAATCAGGGATTTGATCCAAAAACATGTATTCCCAAGGGTGTTT
>CAXFJI010000244.1:0-4719 GCA_964003275.1 uncultured Planctomycetaceae bacterium | reverse complement strand
AGGATTGAAATTCACAATCGAAGAAGCACCAGAGGCCTGTGGCTGAAATGCAGCGTCCGGCCAGCCTTCGCTTGCCGTGACAAGCCCATAGCCGTCCGGTCCTGAGAGTGGGTCATTCATTGCTTCGTCGGGGCCCGGTGAATAGATCAGCGGAAAGAGGGGAAAGGCGTTGGGGTCTTCTTCGCTGATATCAAACGGATCTCCTGTTGCGGTTTCATTCTGAATGATTGAGAACGGTGAGAACCCAGGCGCCCAACGAAAAAATGCAATGGGTCGTTCCCAGCCATCCCAGAATTCAAACAGGCCATCCGCATCGATATCGCCAACCTGACCAGGCTGAATACTCTCGACAAAATCAGGAAACCGACCTGATCGTGTGATGATCATATAGAGGCACTCTGCACTCTGATACTTTGTAAAGTTGTCATGTGCTGCACCGATGGCACGGTAGGTTGCATAGGCACGGCCCGCAGGAGTTGCAGCATTTTTTTGGTCAGTCTTAACCTCTGCCCACGAGTCCGGGAGCTCCTCACGCATTTTCCTTCGAAGATTCCAGAGACCACCCGGTTTGGCTTCGTCTTCATACTCTTCATACCAGTCAAGAATGGCATCATTGAGTTTATTGATCATGAATTCCGTGCTCTCAATTTTTGAGAGCTTCGCAGCGCCTGACAGCGCTGAGAATGTCAGGGTGCCAAGAATCGAGAGAATCGCCATGACGACGACAATCTCAATGAGCGTGTAACCGCCTGGAGAGCTTCGGAATGTTGATGATCGAAGTGCCATCAATCATGGGTCTCCTCGAGTTGATGACCAGAAATTTGAGATGTCATCCTCAGTTCCCCATTCACCATCACGGCCAGCGCAGAGAATCTGGAACGTATCCGGATTCATGTCAGCTATTGATTCGTATGTTCCCGTTGGAATGGTGAAGGTTGCGTTATTGGCTGTGTAGGTTAATGGAGCAGGAGGATAGGCTGTTCCGTAGTTGTTCTTGGGAATATAGACGAAAGGACTCTGGGGCAGCTTGCTCGGGAAATAGATTGCTTGTCCTGTATCAAATCTCGATGCATCGAAACTGTAGAGTGGCTCACGGTCTCCAGTTGGGGCCAATGGAGACACCGGATTGTTTGTAAACCCCCGCAACCAACTGCGAAGTGCATTGAACGGGGTAATCGGATTTCCCCCGGCTAGTTGCGCTGCCGCGTCACACCGGGGAAAGGCTCTTTTGAGATGTCTCTGGGCAACACTATTACTTGCGGTTGGGTCGATATCCAACGGAGGAAGACTCCCAATTTCATTTCGATAATTCATGATCGACATGTGCAGCATGTCGACCTCTGACTTGATGGCCGCATTCCGAGCCTTTGAAAGCGCATTCATGACCACAGGTATGGAAATGGCAGCAAGAGTGCCGATGATGCCCACGACAATCATGAGCTCAACAAGGGTAAAGGCACGGCGATGTGAAACAGGAGTGTGCATGGTGTTTTACGAAAGGGTTTGAATAAGTTTGATCAGTGGCATAAAGAGCGCAATCACAATGAATCCTACGGCGCCACCGAGGAAGACGATCAACAGTGGCTCCATGAGGCTTGTCAGGCTCTCTGTCAGCACGGCCACTTCCTCGTCATAGACGTCGGCAACCTTATACAGCATGGTGTCGAGTTCACCGGATTCTTCACCAACATCCACCATGTTGATCACCAGATCATCAACCACAGGCTGCTTGTATTTCAGCAGATAAAGCAGTGCACCGGCCCCGGGCACAAAGACAGTCCAGAAAAAGGCCGCACCAATATTCAGTGGAGGAACCGAATACTCCTTCAATGGCTTTGCAATGGCTTCACCATCTCGAATCGATTCTGAGACCTTTCCAAAGAGACGCTCAAACATCATGTTGCCAGAGGTCTCCTTGGTAATGTTGAGCGCTTCAAGAATCGGAACGCCAGAGGCCAGCAGCGTGCCAAGGGTTCGCGCACTTCGGCTCATGATGTTTTTTTCAACAAGCTGTCCAAACACAACGACTTTCAGCGTAAAGAGATCCCATCCCATCCTGAAGTAAGGAATCTTGCAGAGTATTTTGAGAAACAGCTTGAAACCGAACGGGATGGCTGGAATCAGCCACCAGTACGCGGCGACCCAGTTCGAGATATTGATCAAGACCAGGGTGATGTCTGGTAGCGTTGTACCGAAGTCATCAAACATCACCTTAAACTGAGGAACGATTTTCAGCATGATGAAGGTCAAAATGCCAACGGCAACACTCACGACCACGACCGGATAGACCATGGCACCTTTGACTTTTCGTTTGAGTGACTGTGCCCGCTCCATGAATTCAGAGAGCCTCCGAAGGATGACTTCCAACGCACCAGCCGTTTCACCGGCACGAATCATGTTGCAGTACAGGCGATCAAAAGCCTTCGGGGATTTACTCATCGCCTCGGATAATGTGGCACCACCTTCAATTTCATCCGTGACATCCAGCAATGCATTCTTCAGCGCACCGGGTTTCTGCATCTCGGCAAGAACCTTGAGGCTTCGCATGATCGGCAGACCGGCATCCTGAAGAATGGAGAGTTGCCGGGTAAAGAGCGTGACCTCTTTTGTCGCTGCCTTTCCAATCGCGAAGGATCGGCCTGATTTTTTATCACCACGCTTTGCTGCTGCCCTGGACTTGGCCACCTTCAGTTTGGTGACCATGTAGCCCATCTGACGGATCGTTGTCTGGGCCTCATTTTCCGTTGGCGCATCGATCACATCCCGGATTTCTTTTCCGGTTGTCGCGTCAATTGCTTCAAATTGAAATGTTGGCATGGTTATGCCTCAAGAATGGTTTCACGGATTACTTCATCGGCAGTTGTATTTCCTAAAAACATATTGGCCATGCCAGAATCACGGAGGGTGATCATTCCGAATTTTCGGGCCAATTCCCGAAGCTCCTCCGTGGAGGCATTACGGGCCACAAGATCACGAAGTTCATCATTCATGACCATAAATTCGTAGAGCCCCAGGCGGCCTTTATAGCCGGTGCCCTTACAATTCTCACAACCCTTTCCTCGATAAAACTTTTTATCGAGGACGTCGTCACTGGTGAGTTCAAGATCGGCCAGCAGGTCGGCATCCGGCTCGATTTCTTCCTTGCAGACACCACAGATCCGACGAACGAGTCGTTGGGCCATGATGGCTTCGACTGTTGCAGTAATCAGAAAAGGTGGCACGCCCATATCCCGAAGGCGGGTCACCGTTGAGGGTGCATCATTGGTGTGAAGCGTTGAAAAAACCATATGGCCGGTCAGCGAGGCCTGCACTGCGATTTCGGCCGTTTCAGTATCCCGAATCTCACCAACGAGAATCCGATCCGGGTCTTGACGGAGAATCGCCCGCAGTGCTGCAGCAAAGGTGACACCGATGTCTGTATCGATTGGAACCTGAACGATGCCATCAATGTCATATTCAACAGGATCTTCCGTTGTGATCAGCTTTTCTTCAATATCATTGAGTTCGGTTAACGCTGAATACAGTGTTGTGGTCTTTCCCGATCCCGTTGGACCAGTCACAAGAATAATTCCATTTGGACGATGAATCATTTCACGGAACTTGGTCAGGATCTCTTCTTCCATGCCGAGCTTTTCAAGGTTGAGCGAGACCACACCTCGGTCAAGCACTCGCATGACAACGCTTTCCCCAAATAACGTCGGAAGCACACTGACACGAAATTCAACCGGATTTCCTCCAGACAGCAATTCAATCCGTCCGTCCTGAGGCATCCGTCGTTCTGCAATATCAAGATTGGAGAGCACTTTGATTCTGGTGGTGATTGCAAAAGAAAGATGCGGTGATGGGTCGGGGATTTCTGACAACACACCATCGGCTTTGATGCGAATCCGAAATTTATCCTCAAATGGCTCAAAGTGAATGTCGCTGGCATTTTCTTTCACAGCCATCAACAACACCATGTTAAGGAGCTTTCTCACAGGTGCACTTTCAGCAAGGGCTTCAGCGCCAGCGATATCCATCTTGTCGATATCAATATTCGTAGCAGCCTTGAGTTCGGCATCAGCATCCGCCTGTTCGATAAGTCCAAGGATGCTGTCTTCGTCCTCAAAGTTTTTCTTGATGAACTTTGTGATCTCAGCCTCTGTGGCAACCACAACATGAATGTTCATGCCGAGCAGTACTCTGAGTTCATCTGCAATGTGAAGCTTTTGTGGCTCATAGCTGGCGATCGTGAGCGTCTCTGCTTCTACCTTCAATGGAACAATTCGGTAGAGTTGTGCCATCGTGTTACTGACCATCTGAATGACATCAACAGGGATTTTCAACCCATCGAGCGTGATAAACTCAGTGTTCCATTGCTCGGCGAGTGTTTCCCCCAATTGTTCATCAGAATAGTAGCCCAACTGGAGCCCTATCTGACCAAGCAACTGACCATCGCGAGCCTTCTGCTCATCGAGCATATTTTCCAGTTGCTCGTCATCGACGAGACCAAGGTCGAGCAGGATTTGTCCGATTTTTTTGAGTGCCATGAAGACTCACTTATAAAACATAGTGTGTTGGTTTAGTCGTCATCGTCGAGTGACTCATAGATTCCCTCTTCTGCATTTTCGATTCGAGAAGTGAGATCATCTACGTTTGCACATTTCGCCAAGACGTCTTGCTTTGCAACTTTCTTTTCATTCCACAGCCTGAAGAGATTGTCGTCGAGTAACTGCATTC
>CAXFJI010000243.1:0-4724 GCA_964003275.1 uncultured Planctomycetaceae bacterium | reverse complement strand
AGACAGATGAGGAGGGTAATCTCTATCTGGCAAAAGCTGGTCAACATACGGATCACCATCGCCCTGGTTCAATCATGAAGATTCCACCAGAAGGTGGACAAGCAGAAGTCATTGCCTGGGGTATTCGAACACCGAACGGGATGGGGCGGCTCAAAGATGGTCGATTTACGGTATCAGATAATCAGGGTCCGTGGATGCCGGCAGGAAAGATTACAGCATTTGAGACTGGAGACTTTCTTGGAAACATGCCAATTCGATCAGACCAGGATGAATGGCTTCGGGAGCGTCATGGAGGCGAGCTTCCGACAACTTTCGAGCAACCTTTTATCTGGATGCCGCAGGAACTAGACAACTCATGCGGTGGTCAACTCTGGATGGACGATACACGCTTTGGCCCACTTTCAGGGCATTTATTACATTCCTCATTTGGGAAGGGATGGTTGTATTATCTCTCGCTACAAAAGGTTCAAGGCATGACGCAGGCGTCCATCATCGCGCTTCCACACCAGTGGGATGCGGGTGTCATGCGGTTGCGAATCAACCCTGCTGATGGTCAGGTATATGGTGTAGGGCTGTCGGGGTGGCAAGGTCCATCTGGTGGAAAAGATGGTTGTTTCCAAAGGCTTCGCTACGCGAATGCACCTTGCCGACTGGTGGAACGCATTGATGTCATTGATTTGGGGCTTCAAATCACATTCAACTTTGACCTCGACCCAGATTCAGTACATGCCTCTGATGCATGGAACATCTCTATGTGGAACTATCTTTGGTCAAAAAAGTATGGTTCAGATCAATTTTCAGTTCTCAACCCGGATCAGAAAGGGAGGGATCATCTCGAGGTCAAGAGTGTGCAGTTGCTCAACCCACGAACGGTTGTCCTGCGTATCCCAGAGTTAAGTGTATGTGATCAATTGCACCTGAGTATGCTCGTTGCCGATGACTTGGGTGAATTATTTCCCGAGGAAGCATATCTGACCATTCATGCGATACCAGGGCACACAATCCAGTCGAAACAACATATGATTCGACAGGAGCAGTAGCTATGATCACGGTCATGAGCGTATAAGCATTGGTGCTGGCCGTGCATCTCTTATCAGTATGCGAAGTGGCTGTTCCCCAAATCATCCAGAGAATTACCTTGCTTTAATATGAAACGATACATTGGTTTACTTCGTGCGGAAGCTGGGTTGGTTTGTGGTGGTCTGACGACTGTGCTGTTCCTTGCTTTTGGGAAAGCATGGCTCTCTCAGCTAGAAAATCCGTGGTGGACTGGATGCCTCTTTCTTTGGCTTTTTCTTGCGATCTTATGGCTGTGTTTTGTAGTCGTTCGTCATGCCGATGCTCTGGCTGTTCGGCTCGGTGAGCCCTACGGAACACTGTTGCTCACACTTTCAGTGATTGGCATCGAAGTGGCCATGATTGCGGCAGTGTGTCTTGCAGGAAAAGTCCATCCAGGTTTAGCGCGGGATACCATGTATTCCGTGGTGATGATTGTTCTTACAGGCATGTTGGGGGGAACGTTGTTAGCGGGCGGTTTGAGGCATCATCGGCAGGAATACAATCTCTCAGGTGCCAATGCCTACCTCAGCGTTTTGGTGCCACTCGCTGTACTTTCTCTTGTGGTGCCACGTTTTACCCACTCAGCGCCTGGTGGGAGCCCTTCATTTTTACAAGCTGCGTTTCTTTTAATTACTTCTGCTGCGTTATATGTCACGTTCTTGTTTGTCCAGATAGGGCGTCATTCAACGCTTTTTCTTTCCTCAAGCAATCAGGGAGAGCATGAATCCGAGTCATCGTATAGTACGTCTATTCATGCAGTGCTTCTTTTGTCAGCCATGCTCCCGATTGTGTTGCTTGCAAAAAAGCTAGGGGTTCTTGTCGACCATGTCGTGCACACGCTCAAGGCGCCACCGGAACTCGGAGGTTTCCTTGTTGCCATACTTGTGCTATCCCCTGAAGGCCTCAGTGCCTTCCGCGCAGCTCAAGACAATCGATTGCAACGAACAATGAATATCCTCCTTGGATCAGCAACGAGCACTATTGGTATGACTGTTCCAGTTGTTCTTGGTATCAGTCTTTTTTCCGGTCATGTGCTCGAGCTTGGCCTTGAAACCCGTGATATCGTGATGCTTGTGCTAACGCTCTTTACCAGTGTCATCACTCTGGCAACTGGGCGAACAACACTTCTTCAGGGAGCAGTCCACCTTATTCTTTTTGCAGCATATATCATGTTAATCTTTGACAAGGTGCGATGACGACGAGTGGTGCCATTTGATACGTGATCATGTGCTAGGTGGCGTGTCGTGGCGGTGTTCAAACGTCATCCAGAGACGTGGTCTGCAGACACGTAGAGGCGATAGTCATAGGCATGATGATCATGCATTAAAAAACACCGCCCCGATCCCACCAAACCGGGGCAGTGTTCATTGCACCAAGGCCGAGAGGCAAGGCCTTTGATGTTTGCGTGTTTCTTAGAATGGAGTGTGATGGAAAATTGGTCTAACTCTGAAATGGGGTAAAGATCGAAAACATATGTTCCCAATACAAAAGGCGTGCCAAAAGTCCTTTGAGGAAAAAAGAAGTTGATTCTACAGGCCTTTTGATGATTTCCCGGTACGAATGAGAACCTTCTGGAAAGATGCAATTTGCGTCAGTGTGATGCAGATCGCGCGTGGGAGTAGTTGCATGTCTGGAGACAAGCAAGCAGGAGTCGGTCACATGAGAGTGTGCCAGTGTCTGGATATCCCTTTCACCGTTTCGGTGAGTGTTCCATGGCCAAGGGTAAGTGGAGAATTGAGTGAGTTGTCACCAATCGATGGTGTGTTTCACTGCGGAAAATGACCGTACGAGTCATCTAATCATTATCACCTTAACACAGATCTCAGCATGCAAAGTTTACAGCTGAAACCGTCGAAGAAAGGAGTAGTCCCGAAGAATGCGCCATGTTCACGGTCTTCCTTTTCATCTTGTTTATCTTTATCGCATCCCCACTCATTGGTCTTGTGATGCTTGGGTTACGTGGTGAGATGAAAAAACATTACTGGGACCGGTAGTTGCACACGCTCCACCCATGATTAGCGTCTCTGTCGTAGATGTCGCGGTTGAATGACATCTTTTGCGAGGCCGAGATGCCTCAGGATCACGATGATGTAATACGTGATATCAATTTCCCACCATTTGTGTTGAGTGCTCGCACTTGCTGGGTCATGGTGGTGATTGTTGTGCCACCCTTCTCCCATGGCAACGAGAGCTACAAGCCAATTATTACGGCTGTCTTCACCTGTTGCATAGTTTTGGTATCCAAACAAATGCGTCAGCGAGTTGACGCTCCATGTGATGTGCCATACCAGTACGGTACGCAAGAAAACTCCCCAGACAATCCAACTGGCAGCAAGTTGTAGGCTCGAAGATAAGCTGTCCCCACGGATGTTTCCAAGAGTCAATCCAAGGATGCCAAAGAACAGCAGATGACTAAGATAAATCCAAACGATTGCTGTGGGATGACGTTCAAGAAAGCGATAAAAAGGATCCGCGAGAATATCACGGGCATATCGGTCAAGGAAATTTAAGGAACGTCTCTCTGGTACACGCCGGAACAGCCAGCCCATATGAGACCACGCAACACCATCCCTTGGTGAGTGCGGGTCGGGTTCATTGTCTGCATGACAATGATGGAGCCGATGGTTCGATACCCATCGTGAGGGAGTATCCTCCAGTGAACAGAGTGCGAGAGTCGTGAGTGATCGCTCGAGCCAAATGGGGACTGAGAGACTTCGGTGACTCAGCAGCCGATGATACCCAAGATTTACACCAAGTGTTCCAAAAACAGGAATGCCAATCATACAAATGATGGCCCCTGACCAACTAAAACACCATGGCAGAACAACCAGGCATGCAAGCAGATGAATCGTGACAATGGGAACAATGTATTCCCAGTGGATGGCATGCCGGACAGTACCGGCGGCTTTTTGGGGCAAGGGCACGTGAGAACTTACGGTTGGGGGCGCCTTCGCCCAAAACATGAATGAATGAGCACAGTATCTGGGAGACCCCCAAAAACTGCAAGCAGGAAACGGGTGGAGATGACTCTTTAGTTTCGCTCCGGCGTACTATATAACGACCAGGTAAACTAAACTGCGGACAGAGCGGGAGCCTCAACGAATCCATTGAGTACGTGTCCGAGTTCTTCGAAACATAGTCAGTTTGACTTGAGAGAACAAATGTATGGGCTCTGAGTTAGATCCTTCCGCATTTGATTCCAGTATGAACGCTCTTGCTCGCATTCATCCCAGCGACGAAACCAGCCCAAAATGAGTTTTTTTGATGCACTTTCGGGGTAGTCTCTCTGAAGATTCTTCTCATTTGCAGGATAGCCATACCCCTGCGCCATCTGGTGACGAACCCATGTCTTCGTCATAATTTTACGCCAGAATGGTGGGATGTGAGGATGTTCTCGAAGGGTCTGAGATATTTGATTGGCAGTCATCTCATCCTCGCTTCCTACAAGTCCTGAGAGGGAATCATGAAATATCTTCTCCTTGTAATACGCATCCTGCACGATAAAGGTTCAGCAAGTTGTGATTTCCTGTTGTCTTGATGGCAGTGAGGCCTCGTGCAATTTTCAATGGCAACCCAGAGGTGATGACGGCTTCTGTGAGTTCAGAACGCGAATGGCAAGTGAGGCAACCTCAATTCACGAACTGTCTACAAGCGGTCGTTTCTCG